>CAYVTB010000080.1:0-9545 GCA_964454365.1 uncultured Bacteroides sp.
GCAATCAATTTATTGATTTTCATAGGTGTGAGAAATATTATGATTTTGTTAATTTTTCAAACTGCCACAAAGATACATATTTACCGTCACATAGACAATATGTTACAGAACATAACGGCCACCGGACGTGTTATAACTTTATCCTATGGAGAAAAGAGAAGAAACCGGACACAAAAAACCGTCGTTAACCGCTCGGTTCACCGCATGGCGCAAACGCCATGTGAGCGACAGCGTGACCCTTGTCATCGTTGCCGCCTTCATCGGTACGCTCGCCGGTTTCGGCGCTTTCCTGCTTAAATTCTTCATCGGACACATCACCGGCTTCATCACCTCGATAATTCAGGAAACAGGGCACAAATATCTGCTACTGATTATCCCGGTCGTCGGGATTATAGCCGTCTCCTGCTATCAGCGCTATATCCTGAGGCAGAACCTCATGCACGGCACCGACAGGCTCAACAAAGACCTGAAGGCCAGGCGCTACCGGCTGCCCGGCGATCTCACTTATGCTCCGATGCTTGCCAGCACCGTCACCCTGGGCCTGGGCGGCTCGGCCGGCGCTGAAGGCCCTATCGCAACCACGGGCGCTGCAATCGGCAGCAATCTCGGGCGCATCCTGGGGCTTTCGCCCTCAATGATAAGGATTCTCATAGGCTGTGGCGCGGGCGCCGGCATTGCCGGTATTTTCAAGGCTCCCATCGGCGGCGCGCTCTTCACTCTCGAAGTGCTCAAGATGCCGATGACCACACTCTCAGTGCTCGCCTTGATTATTGCCTCGGTCTGCGGCTCGCTGATGTGCTATATCTGCACCGGGTTCACTCCTGATGTCAACTTCATCTCGGTGACACCGTTCGCGCCCTCGTGGGTTGGCTGGATCGTGGGTCTCGGGCTGTTCTGTGGCATATATTCAGTGTATTACTCGACCGTGATTACGCGCATGGGGCACTTTTTCAGCCACCTGCGCAACCCCTGGGTCATGAACATCATAGGCGGCGGCATCCTGGCCGTGTCCCTGTTTATTTTCCCGATTCTCTATGGCGAGGGCTACTCGGTCGTGACCGACGTAGTCAACGGAAATTTCAGCGGTCTTACCCGCGGGAGTGTCTTTGAAGGTCTCGTGACCGACAACACGGCCCTTATCCTCATGGTCGGAGGCGTGCTGCTGTGCAAGTGCTGGGCCACGGTGTCATCCAACAGCGCAGGCGGCGTCGCCGGTGATTTCGCACCTACGATTTTTGCGGGCGCCATGGCCGGCTTTGTCTACGCGTCGGCTGTCAACGCGATTTTTGACGCCAATCTTCCCGTGGGCATCTTTGCCCTGCTCGGCACGGCGGGTGTTTTCTCGGGAGCGATCCACGCTCCTCTGATGGCCATGTTCCTAACCGCCGAGATGGCCAACGGCTACGGCTATTTCCTGGGGCTCGTGATCTGCGCCGTGCTGTCCTATCTCACGGTCAAATTCTTCACTCCCCGCTCGGGCTATTACAAAACCGACGACCTCCACGCCCTGCTACATCTCAAAAAACAACCTCCGGCCGATTAAAAATCACCCTCAAAAGCGTTGCAGAGGAGCCGTAAATTGAAAAAAATGAAAAAATGGCCCAAGATTCGGTTTTTTTGGCTTATCTTTGCATTTGATTATGACAATCAGGCCCGATGAGAGTAAAAATACACCATGAAGGAACAAATATCCTGTTGATAGGATTGATCGTCTTGCTGGCGATCAACATCCCTTTGTGGCTTACTGTCAAAATCATAGCCATCCCTATCGCCGTCACGGCCGTGACCGTGGTGCTCTATCTGCTGGCAGTAAATTTCTTCCGCTCGCCCAGGCGTCACTTCACGGGCGATCCCGAGGGAGCCGTTGTCTCGAGTGTCGACGGCCGCGTGGTCGCTCTCGAGGAAGTCTACGAGCCCGAAGTATTGAAGTGCCGCTGCCTGCAGCTGTCGGTCTTCATGAGCATCCTCAACGTGCACGCCAACTGGTATCCCGTAGACGGCAAGGTGCTGATGGTCAAGCACCATGACGGGCGTTTCCTCTCGGCCTATCTGCCCAAGTCAAGTACCGAAAACGAGCGGTCGACCATACTGATCGAGACAACCGGGGGACAGCAGGTCCTCGTGCGCCAGATTGCCGGAGCCGTCGCCCGCCGCATCGTGACCTACGCCGAGAAAGGCGACGAAGCCCGCATCGACGAGCACCTGGGCTTCATCAAATTCGGTTCTCGTGTCGACATCTATCTTCCCCTCGGCACCGAGACATTTGTTAAAATCGGCGACACGACGACCGGCGGCATCACGCTGGTGGGTCGCCTCAAGAGCTAAATCATGCCTAACAAGATAACTTCCTTTATACCCAACCTTATAACGCTGTGCAATCTGCTCTCGGGTTGCGTGGCGATTTTCTTTTCATTCCACCAGGGCGTGAACTTCGGGCCGCTGATGGGTCTGGAATGGGCATGGATCGCCATCGCCGCAGCCGCTGTTTTCGACTTCAGTGACGGAGCCTCTGCTCGTTGCCTGCATGCCTACAGCGAGATCGGCGTGCAGCTCGACTCGCTGTCCGACCTTGTAAGCTTTGGCGTCGCCCCGGCCATGATGATGTTTAATCTCATGCTCGGCTACAGTGACTACCAGTGGCTGTGCATCGCCGCGCTGCTCATCCCCGCCTGCGGTGCCTATCGCCTCGCCAAGTTCAACTGTGACAAGACCCAGTCAACCTCGTTCAAGGGGCTGCCCATCCCGGCCAATGCAATTTTCTGGATCGGCATGTGTGGCTGGATCGAGCGCTATTCCTATCCCGGCACGGCAGTTATGGTACTTCTTATCATCCTGATGTCGTGGCTGATGGTGTGCAACATGCGCATGTTCTCGCTGAAATTCAAGAACTTCAATTTCAAGGAGAATTTCCGTCGCTATGTCCTGATCGCCGCCACCGCCACCTTCTGTATCTGCTGGGGTGTCGCCGGTCTCGTGTGGGCCATCGCCCTCTATGTCTTCATCTCAATGATGGGCCGCAAGGAAGACATAGCCCAATAAATTCAATTGATTCCACTCTCCTACCCCTCTTTATAAGACATGCTCACATTCTTCCTGTTGCTGCTCCTGTTTTTTATCGTGATTCCCGCTTTGAGAGTCATGTGGCGTATCTCGCAGATACGCAGCGCCTTCAAGAAACAGCAGCAGCGCGCCAACGATATGTTTAACCGCGCCCGCCAGCCGAGACCCGAGCCGCGAAAGAAAAAGAAAATCGACCCCAATGTGGGTGAATATGTGGCCTTTGAGGAAATAAAAACTTCCACGACAGTCACGGAGTCAGCAGAACCCGACGGCTCGACCCGCATCAAGGTTGAATCGCAGATCGAGGACGCCGTGTGGGAAGATATCAAGTAAATCTTCCGCGGCCGACAGCCGCGCAGACAACTTCCACTTAAAATTTATATGTGAGCCCCACCAGGCCGTGAACTGCCTGAGAGGTGATGCCGGGCACCACGGTGTAGCGCCGGCCGAAGATGTTTTCGACGCAAGCAAAGACATCCAGGACGTCGGTTACGCGGTAGTCAGCCCGGGCCGAAAGGTCGCTCACGCAGCCCAGGGAAGTGCCCGTGATGCTGCTGCGACGATTGCGGAACTCATAGCGGAGACCAATCTGAAGGCCTTTGACGGGTCGCACGGCACCCTCGGCAGTTATCACCTTGCGGGCGCCGTCGCTCCATGAATACCCGCCCAGGGGGATATCCCCGGTAGCCGAGGTTGCATCCAATGCCACATCAAAGAGCTTATGATTATAGGCCAGGCGCAGCCCCCCGTACCAGCCCTTGACATCCGTCACGGCAAGCTGATTGAACATTTCATTATATCCTGCCGCGAGAATGCCGTTGACCTTGGTATAACCGCCGTAAAGACGTGCAGAAAATCCTGAAGCCGGCCCCACGACAATAGCTGCCGAAAGATCGGCGGGAGTCCTCGTGCGACCATAGGCCTCTGTAACGGCGATCATCGGCGAGACAGCGAGCGCATCGGCGGCTGTATTAAAACCGCTGCCACCGCGGGCTGCGGCGTTCAGCGTGAGGAACCATGCCGGCGTCCAGGCAACGTCAACCGCGGGAGTCAGGCGCAGCATCGAACCCTCGCCGGTGAAGACGTGGACGTTCAGGCCTAAACGGACATTTAGATTGTCGGTCAGTATATTAAAGAAGGGGTGGAGCTTGATGTTACCAAGCGTTGAGGTTTCCCCTATAAATGGCGAAGAATGGAGGAAATCGCCCTCGGCCTCGAGCCCGGCGCTATTGCGGCCGCCGAGCGGAATGGCAACGTCGCCCCCGATGGTGTAGCACTGCTGGCCGAATGTTCCCTCGGGCATGTCGATGCCGTCAAAATCAAAGTGACCTAAAGCGTCAACCGCTACCCTTGCAAAGATCTTATAGTCGAGGGAGCCCCCGGTTGATGCCCAGCGAGCCGCCAGGCGCCCTGCATTGCGCATCTGCCCCGTGCGGAGCCAGGTGGCCGAGTTTCCTACTGTATAATCAACGGAAGCGTCAAGGCGCGACCGGTCGCTAACCGAGCGGTAATAATCGGCACCTATCGTTCCGCCGTTAAAACTGTTGTTACGGTCAACCTCATCGAAGTCTTTATAGCTCAAGCCATTGAATGACACATGAAGATTAAGCGTCTCCTTGTCATTGCTGATGGCTCGGTAGCCTGCAGCAATTCCTAAATTATATGTGGGAAAATAGCCTGCCGAGATGTATCCGCGGAAGGGGCTCTCCGACGGGAGCTCGGCCCCGGCGACGGGCTGCAGCCTGGTGAAAGAGCGGGTAATAGGCGACAGAAGGCTGTAGCCGGCGGTTGAAAGCTCCACGGGATTGACCGGCGGCAACTGCAGGACAGGGACCAGTGTTGCCGGGCGCGTGGCGGCGCGTTCAACAGGAACGATGGTGCGCTCCACCACGACCTCTGTCGTGATATCCTGAGCGGGGGCACAGAGCGGTGCTCCCATGGCGATTATGGCGATATATACGGGGAGTTTCATTGCAGTGAATTGAGTCTTGTATCAATCATTAGGAAGATATCGTTCTCAGTGCCGGGATAGTTCTCGCGCAGCGAACGCAAGTACTCGCGGGCCTCGAAGCGGTTGTCGGTGGCAGCAAAAATGTCGCTCAGAAGGATGAAGGACCTTGCAAGCCAGTAGGTGTGGGGCGTGCCGGAATCGATGATGGCGTCGACCTGTTCGCGGGCGGCTTCCACATTTTCGTTATCGAAAAGGTTCTGAGACAGATAGTAGGCGCTCTTGACACCGTTGATGTCATCGGTGAGCGAGGCTATCGAGCTCCAGTCGGCGCGGGCTGCTTCATTGTCGCCGGCGAGGCTGTGGGCAAGACCGCGCGAGAAAATCGCCTCGTTGCGATCCTCGGCCCCGGCTGTAGAGGAAGCCAGCAGCGCGTCGGCGCTCTCGATTACCAGAGTATAATCTCCCATATCGCGGGCCACGCGCATGATGCCGGCGCGGGCACGGTTCTGCATCGCCGGCGTCGAGGCCTTGGCGGCAAGCGTCTTCCAGGTAGACAGGGCAGCGGCGCCGCGACCGAGCGAGTGCTCTGAAGAAGCTTTGACGGCAAGAGCATCCTCGGCCCGGCGGGAGTCGGGATATTGCGTAACTATCAGGTCGGCATAGGTGAGGGCGTCGCCCGTGAGACCGTGGGCGACGGCTTCATCCATCAGATAACCGATTGCGGCCGGGCGATAGGCGCCGGTCGGGAAATCATTGAGATAGCGCTCGAGGCGAGCCTGCGAACCGGTGGTGATATATTCCTCCTCGGCGACCTGGAAACTGAGGCGGTCGGCCTCGGCGATATCAAGCTGAGGCGCGTTCTCGACCTGAGCGAGGAAAGCGGCGACCTCGCCGAGATTTCCTTCGCGGGCAGCAAGGCGCTGAAGTTCCTCAACGGCGACAAGCGCCTCGTCGCTGGTCGGATAGCGGCGCACGACTTCGCGGAAGGCTTCCGCTGCGCCGGCATTGTCGCCGGTGTTAAGGAGCGTCATGGCCATCTGGACGTGTCCGCTGCGGCCTTGCTCGGTGGCGGGAAATTCCTCTATCAGCCTACGATAAGTCTCGACTGCGTCGTCGTTACGGCCAAGTCGCAGGTAAGCCTCGGCCATCTCGAGATAAGCGTCGGGCTTGAGGGCCGAGGTGCCAAACTCGCTGAGCAGGCGCGACAAGCCTTTAATTTTTGCGTTGTAGTCGCGGCTATAGCCCATGATGACCGACTGCTGGAATAGAGCATAGTCGCCCGATGACGGCGCCTTTTCATAGGCCTTGCCGTAAAGGTTGGCGGCTTCTTCATATCGTCCCGCATAGAGGGCGGCGTCGGCCCGACGGTTAAGGGCATCGGCAACCAGGGGCGATCCCAGATTGCCGGGAGCATCGGTAAATTGCGCGAAAGCGCGGGCGGCCGCGCTGTAATCCTTCTCGGCAAAGCGGGCATAGCCGAGGTCATAGAGAGCGAGAGGACGGTTGACATCGTTGCGGGCTGCCTGAGCCAGATACTGCTCAAACTGGGCGGCTGCAGCCTTGTTCTCGCCCAGGCGATAGAGTGCCTCGCCGAGCGAGAGATGGGTCGAAGCGGCCACATCACGATTGAAGCGCGAAAGCTCGATTCCGCGGGTTAAATAGTCGCGGGCAGCGGCGGCGTTGTCGGTCGACAGGGCTCGGGTGCCGAGGGCATAGAGAATCTGCTGCTTGGCGGCGAGCACCTTGTCGGCGGGGCGACTCATGCGCTCGATTGATTCAAGAGCGGCTTCGTAGTTATGATCGGTGAGATAGCCGGTCACGATATATTCCTGGACATCGGCGGTATAGGGCCCGTCGGGGTAGTTGCGCAGAAATTCCTCGAAAATCGCAGCGCTCGAGCCAAAGGGTGTGGAAGCACCCGCGGCCTTGGCTACGGCATAGTTGTAGAAGGCGGCTTCGCGCACGTCGGAGTCATAGTCCATGCGCAGGGCCTTGTCGAAGGCGAGCATCGCGGCAACCTTGTCGTCGAGTTTCATCAACGCCTCGCCGATATAGAGGTAAGCGCTCTGTGCCATGGCGTTGTCACCGGCAGTGACAGGCTCGAGGTAGCGCACGGCAGCGTTCCAGTCGCCTTTCTTATAAAGAGCCGTGCCCAGGATGTAGAGGGCCGAGGGCTCGGGAGTGTCGGTCATCGACACATATTTCTCAAGATAAGGGATGGCCTCGCGGGTGTCGCCGCCGGCCTGCAGGGCCTCGCCGGCAATGCGGTAGGCTTCAGCTGTGAACGACTGATTGTCTACAACCCGGGAGCCAATAAGTGCACGGGCGGCGTTGAGTGCCTTGTCGTTCTCGCCCTGCAGGTAGTAGATCTGGGCAAGATAATAGTCTGCTGCAGCGCCGGGAAGGCTGCCGCGGGAAGCCCGCTGCAGCAGGGGGACGGCCTTGTCGAAGTCGCGCTTGGTGTAGGCGATGTAGCCCATATAGAAACGCGAGTCGGCACCATATACATCGTCATTTGCTGTCTTGGCAAAGGCGGCATCGGCGCGATCGAACTCTCCAAGACGCATCAGCGCGTAGCCTCGGTGATAGGTCACGTCGGCCTCGAGATTTCCACCGGGATTCAGCTCGCCATAAATTTCGAGAGCCCGGGCCGGGGAACTCTCGAGCAGGATGTTGGCAAGATATATCAGGGCCTCGACACGATGGTCCGAGGCGGGATAGGCGTTAATGAAGTCCTCGAGAGAGGCCTTGGCACCCGGGAAACCGCCGCGATAGGTGGCGACAGCGCGCAACCAGGCTGCTTCCTCGAGTTGCGGGGCGCTCATGGTCGCCGCGTCGGCCGTGTTGACGCGGTCAAGGCATCCCTGGCAATTACCGGCTTCGAGCATCTGTCTTCCGCTCTCGAGGCAACCGGCCGCCGTCGGAGAGTTGACCTGTGCGGTGGCTGTTGCCGCCGCCAGCACTGCACTGAGCAATATGATTTTTTTCATGTCGATGCTTGCTAAAATTTTCACAAAGTTAATATATTTCCCACATTTATTCATAACTTTGCGTGTCAATTACATGAATATTCGCCTCGAAAGCGACGCAACACATTGCTTTGGAACAGAAAACAGTAAAACGCAGATCTCCGCTCGGCTTAATACTTAAATTCGGTATCCCGCTAATTATCAGCGGGGGACTCTGCTGGTTGCTGTTCCGCGACTTTGATTTCACTGCAATGTGGCAGACAATCACGACCGAGTGTGACTTCACATGGATAGCCCTGGGCCTCGGCATAGCGATTGTCTCGCACATCTGCCGCGCCCTGCGCTGGCGCATCCAGCTGCAGGCCCTGGGCATCAACGCTCCTCTGTTTTTTATAATTCTCAGTATATTCGGCACCTACGCCGTCAACCTTGTCTTTCCGCGTCTGGGCGAGGTGTGGCGCACGGGCTATATCGCCGCCCGCCAGAAAGCGCCTTTCACCACGGTCTTCGGCTCGATGGTCGCCGACCGCCTGGCCGATACCATAACCGTGCTGCTGCTCACGCTCCTGGCCTTTATTCTCGCCTCCGGGACTATCCTGAATTATCTCAATCTCAACCGCGAAAGCTGGGAAGGAATAGCATCGCTGATGTCGTCGCCATGGCTGTGGCTCGGGATCGCCTTGCTGATTGCCTTTGCATGGTGGTTCATGCGTCATCCCTCGGGCAATGCCCTTGTGGGCCGCATACGCAAGGCCATCGTTGAACTGTGGCAGGGGTTCGCCGTCGTCCTGCACATGCCGGGGCGCGGCCGCTGGCTGCTGTGGACCGTCGGCATCTGGGGCTGCTTCTTCCTGCAGCTCTATGTCGCCTTCTTTGCTTTCGGCTTCACGGCCGACATCGTTCACCGCTACGGCATCGTGGCTGTGCTGGTGACCTTCGTCCTGTCCTCGATTTCCATGGGTGTCCCGTCCCAGGGCGGTATAGGTCCCTGGCAGTGGGCCGTAATATTCGCCCTCGGAATCTATGGCCTCGACGATGCGCGCGCCGCCGCCTTCGCAAACCTTGTTCTCGGTTGCAACACCCTGCTGCTCATAGTCCTGGGACTGTTTACATTCATATCTATCGCCATCGACCGGCGCAGTGTCAACCGTAAATCGTCAACCCGTTAAAATCATCATATAAAGAAATGTCAAAAGTCATAATCATCGGAGCCGGCGGTGTCGGCACAGTAGTGGCCTACAAGTGTGCCGCCAATCCCGAGGTGTTTACCGAAATTGTCATTGCTTCGCGCAACAAGGCCAAGTGTGACGCCCTTGCAGCAGCCATCGGCGCGCCCAACATCTCAACCGACCGCGTCGACGCCGACAGCGTGCCGGAACTGGTAGAGCTTTTCCGCCGTCACAAGCCCGACATGGTTATCAATGTCGCCCTGCCCTATCAGGACCTTACGATCATGGACGCCTGCCTCGAATGTGGCGTAAATTATCTTGACACGGCCAACTACGAGCCGCGCGACGAAGCCCACTTTGAATATTCATGGCAGTGGGCCTACCGCGAAAAGTTCG
>CAYVTB010000081.1:0-7452 GCA_964454365.1 uncultured Bacteroides sp.
GTCGCCTCAGCCTCGGCCACAAGCAGCTCGAAGAAAATCCCTGGGATGTATTCGAGACCATCTTCACCGTTGGCTCTGTACACGAAGGCACCATCATCGAGATGCTCGACAAGGGCGCTGTTGTAGCCCTCCCCTACGGCGTTGAAGGCTTTGCTACTCCCAAGCACCTCGTTAAGGAAGACGGCTCGCAGGCCAAGATCGACGAAAAGCTCAACTTCAAGGTCATCGAGTTCAACAAGGACGCCAAGCGCATCATCCTCTCTCACAGCCGCATCTTCGAAGATGAAGCACGCGCTGAGAAGCAGGCCGAGCGCAAGGCCAAGCGTCAGCCCCGTCAGCCCCGCGAAGAGGCTCCCGCAGCTACCACTCCCATCGAGAAGACCACTCTCGGCGATCTCGAAGCTCTGGCAGCCCTCAAGGAGAAACTCTCCGGCAAATAATTCCCGCACACATCTATTAAATCATAAAAGCGCGTTGCCCGGGCGGGCGACGCGCTTTTTGTTTGTCGCAACTGCCCCCTGTTTCACAAAAAAACCGTAACTTTGCACATTGAAAACTCAAAAAAGATAAAATAAATACATAAAGATTCATTTACCAGTCATAATTCACTAATTAAAAGAAATGAACATTGCAATTGTCGGGGCCGGCGGAGCTGTCGGCCGTGAAATTCTCAAAGTCCTCGAGGGGGGTGCCCTCCCCGTCGGCAATTTGCGACTGTTCGGCTCTGAACGCAGCGCCGGCAGCAAGCTTGCCTTCCAAGGCAAGGAAATCGTGATCGAACACCTCACGCCCCAAAGCGACTTTAGCGGCGTGGACTTTGCCCTCGTGTCGGCAGGTGCCGGTGTATCACGCGAGTTTGCTTCCGTCATCACAGCCGGCGGAGCGACAATGGTCGATAACTCCAGTGCATTCCGCATGGACCCTGATGTGCCCCTGGTCGTTCCCGAGGTCAACGGTGACGATGCGTTCAACGCCCCGCGCCATATTATAGCCAATCCCAACTGCACCACCATCCAGATGGTTGTCGCTCTCAACCCGCTCCACAAGCTGTCGCCTCTCAAGCGCGTGCATGTGGCCACCTATCAGGCAGCGAGCGGAGCCGGGGCAGCCGCCATGCAGGAACTCGAGCAACAGCATGCCGACCTCGCCGCCGGAAAACCCGCCGTCGTTGAGCGTTTCTCGGCCCAGCTTGCCTATAACGTTATACCTCAGATAGATGTCTTCGGCGACGATGACTACACCCGCGAGGAAATGAAGATGTTCAATGAAACACGCAAGATCATGCACGACGACGCGATCAGCGTGTCGGCCACCTGTGTGCGCGTGCCCGTGATGCGTGCCCATTCCGAGGCCATCTGGGTCGAGGCCGAGCGTCCTATCAGCGTAGCCGAGGCCCGCGAGGCATTTGCAGCCGCTCCCGGAGTCGTGCTGATGGACGATCCCGCCGGCCGAGTCTATCCCATGCCCCTGGAGACCGCCGGCACCGACCCAGTCTTCGTTGGCCGCGTGCGCCGCGATCTTGCCGGTAACGGCATCTCTTTCTGGACGGTCGCTGACCAGCTGCGCAAGGGTGCGGCCCTCAACGCCGTGCAGATCGTGCGCTACATCCTCGACCGCCGTTGAGCTGCCGGCTCGACGGTTCTCTCCCTTAATACCTTAATAAGCCATGATAGCAGCAGCCATAGTCACAAATCCCGTCACGATATTTCTCATCGTGCTCGCCATCATTTTGCTTGCGCCGCTGCTGCTCAACAGGCTCAAGATTCCGCATATCATAGGCATGATAGCCGCGGGGGTCGTCATCGGCCCCTACGGCTTCGATGTCCTGCCGGCCGACTCGTCCTTCGCCGTCTTCGGCCAGGTCGGCCTGCTGTATCTCATGTTCCTTGCCGGCCTCGAGATAGACATGTACCACCTGCGGCTCAACCTGCGCCGCGGCTTGCTCTTCGGCGTGCTGACGCTGACCGTCCCGCTTCTGCTGGGAATTCTTTCGAGCGTAGTGATTCTCCATCTCGACCTGACGGCTTCGCTGCTGCTCGGAGCAATGTATGCCGCCCACACGCTTATCTCCTACCCTGTGGCGGCACGTTTCGGCATCACCCGATCGCCGGCCGTGATTGTGGCGGTCGTCGGCACGATCATTGCCGTGACCGGCTCCCTGCTTGTAATCGCCGCCGCGGTCAATATCCACAACAACGGCGGCTTCTATCCCGGCGACATTGCCTGGCTGTTGCTGAAGATGGCTCTGTGGCTGATTGTGATCCTTTACTCCTATCCTCGACTTGCACGATGGTTCTTCAAGACCTACAGCGACCGCGTGACACAATATGTCTTCGTCATGACACTCGTGTTCCTGGCCGCATGGAGCGCCGGAGTGATAGGACTTGAAGTCGTTCTCGGTGCCTTCCTCGCCGGCCTGGTCCTGAACCGTTATGTGCCGCCGGCATCCCCGCTGATGTCGTCGATTGAATTTGTAGGCAACGCGCTGTTTATCCCCTACTTCCTCATCAGCGTCGGCATGATGATCAATCTGGGCGTCGTGGCCAATCCCGACACGCTGTTTGTCGCCGGAGTAATGCTCGCAGTCGCCATCATCTCCAAGTGGATTCCCGCCTATGCAGTCCAGCGTCTCAACGGCTACGGCAACTCGTCGCGACAGGTTATTTTCGGACTCACGGCTGCCCACACCGCCGTGGCCCTCGCCGTGGTTACCCTCGGCAACCGGCTCGGAATCCTTGACGGCGTGATGCTCAACGCCACCATCCTCGTGATTCTGATAACCTGCGCGGTCGCTCCTATAATCACCGCCGCCGGAGCCCCCAAGCTGAAAATCAGCATGCTCAGCGAAGACGATGTAATCCGCCACACCCGCACCAACAATACACTGGTGGCCGTCTCAAATCCGCTGACAGCTCCCGGACTCGCCGAGCTCGGCGTCCTGATGCGAAACGAAACCGGGACACATAATTTCTATGCGCTGCATGTGCGTAACGATGACTCGGTCTCGGCCCGCACCGTTTCGCGCCAGTCTCTGACCCTTGCCCGGAAAGCGGCTGCGCTTGCCAACGTAAATGTCACTGAAATTGACCGCTATGACCTCAACACCGTCACCGGTATACTCAACGCGCTCCCCGAGCGCGACATCACGGAGGTTATCATCGGCATGCACCGGCGCTCAACCGTAATTGATTCATTCTACGGCACCAAAATAGAGCAGCTGCTGCGCGCAACCAACCGCATGGTGATAATCTCGCGCCTTTTCATGCCTCTCAATGCCGTGACGCGCATCGTTGTGGCAGTTCCCCGCTCGGCTCAGTACGAGACGGGCTTCTCGCGTTGGGTGCGAGCTGTCGCGCGCCTCACGCGCCAACTCGGTTGTCGCGTAATTTTCTGTTGTCACAGCGACGTGCAACCCCTCATCCGAGGCGTGATCTACCACGAAAACTATGGAATTCGCTGCGAGTTCCGCACGGTCGACTCCCTCGACGAGCTCATCCTGCTTAGCGGTCGCGTCAAGGACGATGACCTTTATGTAGTAATCAGTGCCCGCGCCAACTCGGTATCCCACACCGAGGAAGTCACGGAAATGCCGACGCTGTTGCAACGCAACTTCCAGCGCAATAATCTTCTGGTGATATTCCCCGAGCAATTCGGCGAGTCAACGGCGCTCCCCACCTCCTTTATCGACCCGATGGCAACCGACATCGCCGCAGGTCGTCCGCAAGTTGTTTCGCGGGTACTCTCGGCGCTGCGCGAGGTAAGGATTTTCCTGCGCAAACTTTTCGGTGCCGAATAATTGCTTTCTATAAATTGATTTTCAGGCGGCGCCACAGGGCGTTGGGTATCAGGCGCCATAAAGCGGCCACGATTGCCCATCGCCAATCGATGACTGCCACGCGGCGTCCTTTCAGGATAGCGCGCACGATGCGCTTGACGGCGTAGGCCGGTTTCATGGTGAGCGGTGGCAGCTTGGGGTTGCGGTCAAGCAGTGCCGTGTCGATAAAGCCGGGACGTATATCCGTGAAAGCCACATTAAGGCCCTTAATGTGCGCGAGTTGGTCGAGCGCCTGGAGGTAGGTCCACTGGTAACGCTTGGTCGCAGTGTAGGCAGCCGAGATTCCGAGTCCCTTGACACCGCCTATCGAAGTGATGGCAGCGATGCGTCCCCCACTCTCGCGACCTGCAAAATAATGATAGGCCGCGTCGATGGTTCGGGTAAAGCCGGTGACATTGGTGGCGATGGTGCGCTGCTCGTCGGCGGGGTCGAGCGAGGGATTATACCAGCCGCAACCTGCCGCGAAAAGAAGGACATCCATGCCACCGAGACGATTGATAAGGCCCTCGAGGCGCTCGGGAGCGTCCGGAGCAGCGACATCATAGGCACTGTATTCAACATTGCCGGGAAAGCGGGCGGCGATTTCCCGCAAGGGTTCTTCGCGACGGGCAGTTATGCCAACACGCCAGCCGCGGGTAGCGAAGTCCTCGGCTATCAGCCGGCCTATTCCGCTTGAAGCTCCGACTATAACTATGGTTTTCATAAACGTTTAAGCCTCGATGTTAAGATCGGGACCTATAATAGTGTCGCCCCGGAAGATGAGTGTGTCAGGACGCTCGTCATCAGGGATAATCTCTCCCGGCGGAGGCACGGTCTTCTTGTTAATCGGCAGGGAATAGGTTATCGTGAAGGAGCCTGTAATCGACTGGCCGCGGGCGCCGTAACCGGGAATATACCACGGCTGGCCGTGAACGTCCTTGCTTTCGTGAAGAATCTGATGGTACTTGAACATCCAACCTGCCGATATATTGCCGGCAAGCTTGACACGCAGGCCTAAAGCAAACTCAATCCACCCGGCCGTCGCGCGGATCGAAGGGATGTTGAACGTTGCATCATCGTGCCAATAGGGCGACTGAAGGGTCACGTTGTCAACCGACCATGAAAATGGCGAGAAACCATAGCGCACACCTGCAAAAAAAGCGTAGTCAGGATTGGAGTTATACAGGAAGTTGTAATTGGCACCAATCTTGAAATACACGCTCAGAGGCGATTTATAGGTATAATTGCCGTCGGTCGGCGTGCGTTGAGCATAGCCGAGACCTATTTCAAAAGCCGGGAAGTAGCGGTTGTGCAGGGAGACGTCGAATGAAAGTCCGAAGAGGCCGTATTTCTGTCCGAAGAGCCTCATGACGGGATCCCAGATGTCGATGCCTCCATTGACGGCCACCAGCAAGGGATATTTCATGTGGACGAGGCGAGGCATGGCAGCCGAGTCAATCCACTGCTCGCCGGTCACAGTGTCAACATAAACGATGGCACCGTCCTCGCGGTGATAGTGGGATGAACGTGCCCTGAAGGCGGCATTGATGCGCGAGGTATCGTCGCGGGTCTCATTAATGGACTGGGTCGTCGTGGCGCCTGTCACTATAGGAGTTACGCGGCGGCGACGTGTGGTCTGCGACGCGGGGGTATCATCGGCCAGCGCGGCCAGCGTGGCAAAGGCCGTCAACGCTATGACGCCGAGGCGCAAGGAGAACGATCGCAGATTCATTCCTGCGGCTCCTCCCGGGCCGTGCGGAAATAAATCTTTATAGTCTCGATGTCTATGTTTGTTATGAGCGGATCGGTGAGCGCCACGCTGTCGATCAGATGATCGGTACAGCGCACATTGTTAATGTTGTAGCAGTACATGGCACCACATTCCTCCGAGGCAAAATAAGGAATCGCTTCATAGTCAAAAGTCACCGTGTCGTTATAGCTCGGATCGGCAAAAGCCTTGTAGGCGTAAGCTATCACCCAGGTTGTGGATGAAGCCGTGGGACGCATCGGGAGATACAGGCTCGAGACCGCGCGTCCCGGCCGGAGCAAAGCCGAGTCGCCCGGAGCATGCAGGCCAATAATCGTCAGCGAATCAAGGGCGATGGATCCCCCCGTCGCCGACGAATAAAATCCGGCAAGGGGAATAGCGCTGCCGTTGTCGAGGCAACCGGTTGTGTTACAGCCGGCCACTGCGCCGCAAAGCAGCAGGAAGGGAACTATTTTTCTTAAAACTTTCCCCATTGAATGATTTCATCGGCGCTCTTGCGCGTCTTGACAGGCACGGGACAGTCGGGAGCCGGGAAACCGATAGGCAGAATGGCAATAGGCTCGAGACCCTCGGGAATATTGAAACCGTCGACGATGATGTGCGGATCAAAGTTGCAGACCCAGCAGGTGCCGAGTCCGAGAGCGGTGGCTGCAAGGCAGATGTGCTCTACTGCAATGGCGACATCAACATCGGTGTGATCCTTGGCGTCGGCGCGATGCCAGGCTGCGTTGTGATCGCCCAGGGCGATGATATAGGCGGGAGCGGTTCTGATCCAGTCGCGGTTATAGGCCATGGCGATTATGTCGCGTGACTGCTCGTCATCGACTACAAGAAATTTCCAGGGCTGGCGGTTGCAAGCCGAGGGAGCGATGCGGGCGGCATCGATAACGGCACCTACGAGGTCGCGGTCGACTTTGCGACCGAGGTCGTAGCTGCGGCAGGAAAAGCGCTCGCTCATCAGCGCCATCAGTTGGGGATATGACTCAAGATCACTCATATTATCGGTTTTAATCGTTTATCATTTGGAAGAATTTTCTGTGCGCAATTCCTCGTCGATTTCATAATCATTGCGCCGGGGGGAGTTGCGGGCGACAAGCTCGCCGACAAATCCGGCAAGGAACATCTGCGAGCCGAGAAGCATCAGCGTCAGTGCCAGATAAAAATACGGCGAGTCGGTCACGAGAGTATAATGGTTGCCGTGGTGCATGTTATAAAGCTTAATGAAACCCACGGCGGCGGTGGCCAGGAAACCGAGCACAAACATAAGGGATCCGAGCAGGCCGAAGAAGTGCATGGGCTTGCCGCCGAATTTGCCTGTAAACCACAGGGTTGCAAGATCGAGGTAGCCGTTTACAAAACGGTCGAGGCCAAACTTTGTCTTGCCGTACTTGCGGGCCTGATGATGGACGACTTTCTCCCCTATCTTATTGAACCCGGCCAGCTTGGCTAGATAAGGGATGTAGCGGTGCATGTCGCCGTAGACCTCGATGTGCTTCACAACTGTGTTGCGGTAGGCCTTTAGGCCGCAGTTGAAGTCGTGCAGGTTCTTGATGCCTGTGACCTTGCGGGCCGTCGCATTGAAAAGTTTTGTGGGAATAGTCTTTGACAGAGGATCGTAGCGTTTCTGCTTGTAGCCCGACACGAGGTCGTAGCCTTCCTCGCGTATCATGCGGTAGAGCTCGGGGATTTCGTCGGGCGAGTCCTGCAGGTCGGCGTCCATGGTGATGACAACGTCGCCCTGAGCCCGCGCGAAGCCGGTGTTCAAGGCCGGCGACTTGCCGTAATTGCGGCGGAAGGAGACTCCCTTGACGGCGTCGTCCTTGGCGGCGAGGTCAAGGATGGTCTTCCACGAGCCGTCGGTAGAGCCGTC
>CAYVTB010000081.1:7462-9271 GCA_964454365.1 uncultured Bacteroides sp.
GACAAAAATCACCTCGTAGGTGAAGCCATTTTCCTTCATGACGCGGGCAATCCAGTCGTTGAGCTCGGGAAGAGACTCGGCCTCGTTGTACAGGGGTACTACTACAGAAATATCCATTTCAGTCTGTGAATTATTGGTTGAATGGAGGAGGAGTGACGCGCGGACGCCGGGCGCGGACAAGCAACGAAAGGAGCATCGACAGCAGCGAGCCGGTGAAGACCACAATGTAGATCAGTTCAAGAACTATGTCTATCGGCGTCGGTATTACTCCGCGCTCCAACGACTTGCGCAGGCCCTCGGCCATGTCGGTGGCTGAAGAATCGGCCGATGAAGAGAGAATCTCGATAAGGAGGCGCATCTGGTCGGCAATGAAGCCGGGCCACACCCAGCGCAAAGCCACGAAGACCAATGCCCCCATTATCATGCCGCCGAAAAAGAAGGCGCAGATGCCCTCGAGCCACAGGGCCGAGAAAGAGGCCTTATAGTCGGAGTCCTTGAAACCGCGCCACAGCATGACGTAGGCGACCGCCGGAACAGCGAGTATCGCGGCAAGCGACGGAAGCCCGAGCCACGGGACATAGGAGGTGGCACCGACAAGAACGGCAATGACGGTCATAAGAGGACCCATCACGAGGCCATCCTCGGCGCCGCGCCTATACACTGATTTAACAGGTTCAATCTTCATGCCACAAATTTAAGCAAAAACCGCGACACGGGCAAGAAAACACCGCGGCGACGCTATGCAATTATTAAGTTATTCAGGGGTGCGACCGGCCATTTCAAGGGCTGCATCGATTGCAGTCTCGAGCATGGTGTCGACGCCTTTGAGGGCCTCGAGCGGGTCGAGATTTACATGGATGTGGGGTGTCACACCATATTCAGTAGTCTGCATCTGAGCATCATAGACCGGAGAAGCCGAGAATCTCACGCCCCAGCCGCAGGGCAATTCCGAACTGAAGGGCATGCCCGAGCCGCCACCGGTGGTGTCGCCGACGAGGAGGACATCGGGCAGCAGTTTCATCACCGAGGCAAAGTTATTGGCCGCGCTGAACGTGCTGCGGTTGGTCAGGACGACCACGGGCTTGGTCCACACGAAACGCCCTTCCTCGGGAGGATCGAAATAGTAGGCAAAGGGCTTTGAGAAATCATCGTGGCCTGGGCCTGTCTTGTGGGTCACATAGCCGGCGAGAGTGCGACGGGTGATGAAGCGCCTGACGAGCTGCTCCACATTGGAAATGAGGCCGCCGCCGTTGTCGCGGATATCAAACACCATGGCTGGGCACTTGGAAAGTATCGCCAGGCACCAGTCGAGGGTACCGTCGCCGGGGGTGATTGAGAAATCGGCATAGCGGATGTAGGCGACCGAGTCGCGCAGCATGTAGTAGCTGAGACCGCCGCGCTGCAGGCTGTTGAAGTGAAGATAATACTCGTCGACAAGACGCTCGTTGTAGTTCTGGGGGTAGTCGCTCCACCACTTTTTGTAATATGAGGTAGCATACGAGCCTGAAAGATTGACGTGGCCGTCCTGCAGCTCGTCGAGCATCTTTGAGCATATCTGAAAGAGCTCAACCGAGTTGGTCTCGGAATTAACCATCGGCCGATAGACGCGGTAGACGGAGTCCCAGTCGAGGTTCTTCTCTTTAAAGAAACAGTAGTGGCTGTCCAGGATCGACCACAGTGCATCGAAATTGCCCTCGGGATCGTTGTCCCAGGAAGGGACGCTATGGCACGCGCCGAGAGCGATAGCTGCCAGGAAGGCAAGCGGAAATAGCAGACGCTTTTTTATCATACTGTAACTCATAAAGATTC
>CAYVTB010000082.1:0-2095 GCA_964454365.1 uncultured Bacteroides sp.
GGCCACCACGCCAGTCCTTCATCGAGGGACCGTCAACGGTCTTCTGGGTAGCGGTGGTTGAGTGAACGGTGGTCATAAGGCCGGTAACGATACCGAACTTGTCGTTCAGAACCTTGGCGATAGGAGCGAGACAGTTGGTGGTGCAGGAAGCGTTGGAAACAAACTGAGTGCCCTTAACATAGGTGTCGGCGTTAACGCCGCAAACAAACATGGGGGTGTCGTCCTTTGAGGGAGCAGACATTACGACATACTTGGCGCCGGCATCGATGTGGCCCTGAGCCTTTTCCTTGGTGAGGAAGAGACCGGTCGACTCAACAACGTATTCTGCGCCTACCTCGCCCCAGCCGATTTCCTTGGGGTCGCGGCATGCGGTCACGCGGATGTGCTTGCCGTTAACGATGAGTTCGCTCTTCTCGAGATCATAATCGACGGTGCCGTCGAAGTGGCCGTGCATGGTGTCATATTTCAGCATGTAAGCCATGTAATCTACGGGGAGAAGGTCGTTGATGGCAACTACTTCGATGTCATCGCGCTTGGTCGAGGCACGGAAAACGAAACGTCCGATGCGGCCGAAACCATTAATACCAATTTTTGTCATAATTGTAAAAACTTAAATTTATGTGTTTGAATATCAATTCTCAGTCTTGAGGGAGAACCCGCGCCGACTCGGGAGCGGGCAGTCTTTCAGACCGCAAATTTACGAAATTTTTCCGTAATAACGTAAAAAAGCCCCCGATGGCTGAAATTTTTTTGTTAAAAAACAACAATGAATGTGGAAGTTATTTGAAGGGCCGGAAAGAACGGAAGAAGCAGATGATGCGTATCACGGCGCCGGCCAGCGTGAAAGCCAGCCAGTCGCGGGGCGACGTGCCGGGCAGGAACAGGAACACGGCTGCCGCGCAGAAGAAAATCGAGCTCCAGCCCTCGATGCGGGCCCAGCGGCGGCGCTGCAGCGGCCAATCCTTGGGAGCGGGGTTGAAAAGCGTCGACACAAGGCACACGGCCGCGCCGCTGACAAAGAGCCAGCGGTAGAGAGGCGAGCCTCCGAAGCCGCCCTGAAGCAGAGGCAGCAGCGTGGCTACGGCGATAAGCAGTAGCCCTATGGACGAGCCCAGCGAGCAGATGGCTGCCCGGCGGCTCTGTTGCGTAGTCATGGTTTCACTCATTGTTTCTCGATGACATAGACGTCCTCGTTGGGACGGTTCATATTATATTGTTCTCTCACGACCTGCTCCATCAGCTCGGGGTCGGTGCTGAGGCGCTGGTTCAGGTCGCGGTAATATTCAAGGGAATCCTGCTCGCGCGCGAGGCATTGGGACAGGCTGTCGATGACATGCTGATAGGCCACGCGGCGCGAGATGCTGTTCTCGCCGAAAAAGCTCAGGTACACAAGCAGGCCTATGACCACAAGGGTGGGCACGGCAAGGTAGCGCCTCACCCACGAGCGGCGCGGGGGCGCGGCCGCCGCGGGGGCCTTTTCCTGTTCCTTATCTTGTTCCGGGGTTGTTTCGCTCATCGGGGGAATATGACGGGGTTCTTCGTTGTGCAAATTTAGCTATTTTTTAATTATCCTATTCCCCGGGGGCTCTAAATTTTTAGCAACGGTTATTTTTTTGTATCTTTGCACGTTGACTATAACAGCCTACTAAATGAACAAGCTACAGCTCTACATTAACAAATCTTTGCGCGGTTTCAAAGTCGTGTGCAGCATCAATCCGGCCGAGAAAATCCGTCAGCAGATACACGAGTTGAGGGGCGCCCTCGAGAATGTGGCCTACGACCCTTCCCGCATGAACCTCTTCTACCTTATATCGTATATCGACGAGGGCTCGCTGTTCACAATCCTGCGCACCATCCCCGACAAGCCTCTCGATCACCTGGCTTCAACGATTTTCATTCCCAACGGATTGCAGATCCCCGCCGGAGAGCTGGCCGACCTGGTGAAGCGCACCGCCGCCATGGTGTCCAACGCGGCCGTGACCGCCGAGGACGTCACCGAGCTCCACAATCTTTTCTCGAAGGAATATCCCGTCACGCCCGACGCTCCCGCGGTTGTAGCGAGCGAGGGAGACAAGTGGGCCTTCTGCCTCTATGG
>CAYVTB010000082.1:2195-9002 GCA_964454365.1 uncultured Bacteroides sp.
ACGGTCGATATCGTCTGGCACCGCACCGGCTTCGAGCCCCGGCATCAGAAATTCACCGTGACGGCTCCCGACCTGGAACTGCCCCCGATAGCGACCGACGACAGCCACAAGGCTGTGTCGCCGGCCTCGTTCATGATTACCGCGCAGTCGACCCGCGAGCGCATCGCCGATGCCAAAATCGTGGTTAATGGCGTGGAAATCAAGGAGGCTCATAACTTCACCGTTGCCGAGCTACGGGAGGCCGACGTGCTTGTAGCAGCCCATGGTTTCGCGCCTTTCCACTCCAAAATCGATCTCGCGTCTACGACGCAAGCTCTGATTCAGCTCGCCGAGACCCCGAAAATCTACCGTTTCGAGCTGCCGGTGAGCAGCAGCGAGCTCGGCGCGCCTATCCGCTTTGAGATTCACACCAAGCGCGAGCTGTCCGATAGTCCCATCGAGGGATACGAGCTCAACGATAACATTCAGGAAGGCCACTCGACAGTCAACCATCTCTCCTACACGGGCCAGTGGACGGGCTACGACCGTCGCACCCTCATCATTGCCGCCGTCTGTGCGCTCGTCGTAGGTTTCCTCCTCGGCTGGCTGCTGACCGGAGGGAGCGGAAAAGACGACGCGGCTGCTACCGACACCGTCCCCGAAATTGTGGAAGTGCCTCTTGCTGAGATACCACAGGCTCCCGTTGCCGCGCAGCCTGCGCCTGCTCCCGCAGCTAAAGAGACGCCCAAGGCACCTGAAAAAGTAACAACCGCTTCCGAGGCCATCGCTTATCTTGACAATAGCAAGGCCTGGAATCGCCCCGATATGGAAAAGATTCCCGAGCTCAAGGGCCTTTTCGACGACCTTAACAATTATCGCTATGACCGCATAGTCGATCACTGGTTGCCGCGCCTTAAGGCATCGACCAATTTCAAGAAAGTCGCCGATGCCGTTATCAAAGGCCGTTCCAAGCAGAAATTCGTTCCGGCAGCCGGCGCGACCTACTGCAGCAAGGGCGACACATCCATCTCCTACATCAATTACATGTACAAGGTAGATCCCTGATCCACACCATACTGTTAGCTAACATCTTACTTACTGTCACTCCATAAAGAAGCACAATGAAGTTTGAAAAGACACTGCTGCTGATGCTCGCCCTCGGGACTGCCGCCACAGCGACAGCCGCCGAAACAATCAGCGCCACAACCCCCGACGGCCGCAAGGTCTCCGTCACTGCCGTGACCCCGTCCATCATTCGCGTGACAAATGCCCTGCCGGGCGAGCAACCGCTGCCCTCGCGGGCCGCTGTCATCAGCGACATGCCCGGTATGACAGCTACCGTGAGCCGTGCGGGAAGCTATGTGACCACTCTCGCCACCGAGACCGGCATCACAGTCACGCTCGACTCGCGAAATGCCTTCCTCACTATCTCGGCAGGTCCCGGAAAGGTTGTCACCGACGACGGTCTGCGTCCCCTCTCGGGCGGCCGTCAGGAGCTCACGCTCGGCATCACGTCGACAGGCTCGATGTATGGCGCCGGCGAGCGCGGCCACAGCCTCGATCTGCGCGGTGATACCCTGGTGATGTATAACCGACCCACATACGGTTACACCGGCACCGATTCCCGCATATCCCAGATGAATATCACGATGCCGCTGGTGCTGTCATCCGACGGCTTTGCAGTGGTTTTCGACGACTATGCCCGCGCCGAGCTTGTAGCCGGTAACCCGCTGAAGTACATCACCGACAATAATCTACCCGTGAGCTACTACTTTATCAACGGCGCGTCGACCCTTGCCGACGTTACCGAGCAACTCACGTCGCTCACCGGTCGCCAGCCGCTGCCTCCCTTCTGGACGCTCGGCTACATAACATCGAAATACGGTTACCGTACCCAGGACGAGACTATCGGCACCGTCGATACCCTCAAGCACGAGGGCTACCCCCTGGATGGCCTTGTGCTCGACCTCTACTGGTATGGCAAGGAGCAGGATATGGGTCGCCTTGACTGGGAACCTTCCCAGTGGCCCGATCCCGACAAGATGCTGCGCGATCTCGGTCGCCGCGGTGTCAATGTGGTCGCCATTTCCCAGCCCTTCGTGCTGCGCAACGGCCGCGGCGTCGATAACTACAACGAACTTTCCGAGAAAGGTCTGCTGCTGCTCGACAGCCTCGGTAACCCCCAGGAAGTGGAAATCTGGGTTGGCGAGGGCGGCATGTTTGACGTCTCCAATCCCGAAACCCGCGAATGGCTCGCTCGTCGCTACCGCGAACTCACCCTGCAGGGTATCGACGGCTGGTGGGGCGACCTCGGCGAGCCCGAGCAGCATCCCCTCTCGGGACGCCACAACAACGGCCTTCCCTCGGCTCTCTACCATAATCAATATGGCAACGACTGGAGCGAGATTGTTTATGACATGTTCCGCACCGATTTCCCCGACCGTCGTCTCATGGCTATGATGCGCGCCGGTACCACCGGCCTTCAGCGCTATAGCGTCTTCCCCTGGAGCGGCGACGTCTCGCGCTCGTGGGGCGGTCTCGAGCCTCAGATACGCATAATGCTCAACACCGGCCTCAGCGGCCTGGCTTATATGAGCCACGATGTGGGCGGTTTTGCAGTGGATCAGGACAATCCCTATCTTCCCGAACTTTATGTGCGCTGGCTGCAACTGGGCCTCTTCTCGCCGGTACTGCGCACCCATGCCCAGCAGTTTGCCGAGCCCTACAACTATCCTCAGTATGCCTCGGTGATTAAGTCGCTCATCAAGGAGCGCTACCGCTGGTTGCCCTACAACTATACGCTGGCCTACGAGAACTCGGCCAAGGGTTATCCCCTCGTGCGCCCGCTCAACTTCACCGAGCCCTCGACCACGGCCTACGACGCGATAACCGACGAATTCCTCTGGGGCTCGGAAGTGCTCGTGGCCCCCGTTCTCACCGAGGGCGCCGTCTCGCGCCCCGTGACCTTCCCCGCCGGCAAGTGGGTGGCCATGGCCGATGCCGCCCGCGTTTATGACGGAGGAACAACGGTCGACTATCCCGCGCCGCTCGACGTGCTGCCGCTCTTCGTGCGTGCCGGCGCTTTCATTCCCATGGCCGAGTACAAGATGGAGAATACCGGCGATTACAATCCCGGCCGTCTTACGGTGCATTACTATCCCGTGGCAGGCGAGGAATCATCCTTCACACTTTACGACGATGACCGCATGTCGCCCGCCTCTCTCGCCGAGGACAACTACCGTCTCGTCACCTTCACCGGCAATGCCGGTGGCAGCCGCGTGAACGTCGAGGCCCGCGGAACCTATCCCGGCGCCCCCGAGAATATTGAACTTCAGGTGGTATTTCACCGCATGGCCGCTCCCGCCGATTTCACGGTCAACGGCCGCAGGGTGAAGAGTAACTACGATGCCGACGCGGCCACCGCCACTGTCAAGATGCGCTGGCCTGTCAATCGTCCCCTGGTAATCGAATCACAGAACATCAAGCTCCAATAAACCATGTTTTCAGGAATTGTTGAAGAAGCGGCCACCGTGGTGGACGCCCGCCGCGACGGCGGCAACCTCGCCCTGAGGGTGCGCGCGTCGTTTTGCGACGAACTGTCAATAGATCAATCTGTAGCCCACAACGGCGTGTGCCTCACGGTTGTGGCGCTTCATCCCGATAAGACCTACGAAGTTACTGCCATTCAGGAAACGCTCGATCGCAGCAACCTTGGCGACCTGCGCCCCGGCGACTCGGTCAACCTCGAGCGCTCGATGAAGATCGGCGGTCGCCTCGACGGTCACATCGTTCAGGGTCATGTGGACTGCACGGCCGTCTGCGACGACATCGAGGATGTCGACGGCAGCCGCTATTTCCGCTTTGTCTATGACATCGACCCGCAGATGCGTGCCGCCGGCTATCTCACGGTGGAAAAAGGCTCGGTGACGGTCAATGGCGTGAGCCTCACGGTATGTGACTCCACGCCCTCGTCATTCCGCGTGGCAATCATCCCCTACACCCTTGAACACACCAATTTCAAGGATATAAAGGTGGGTACACGCGTAAATCTCGAATTTGACATCCTCGGCAAGTACATCGCCGCCATCATGCCCGCCAAGGGTTGAGGCTGCGGGTCAGTTTCGCAGTTCGCGGTGGATTTTTATGCCCTCCTTTACAGGGAGGGTAAAGGCCGTGAATATTCCGTTGTCCTCGCTGTTGTAGCGGATGTGGTAGCGCTCGGCTCCCAGGAAGTCGAGCGTGAAGGTTGCCGTGTCGCGTCGCTCGAGCGGCAGATGCCCGGGCGTGAGGCGTTCCTCGATCACGATATCAAATCCAGTGACATTGATTGCAAGCGATGCCGCGCCGTTGTCGCCTACTCCCGTTATGCCGCGGCGGGTGATGATCACGCGGCGGTTGTCGTCGACCTTGATGTCTATTGCAGGGGGCTGCTCGCCGGTGGATTTACTGTCGCTGAGGTCACCGGCCACCATGTGCAGGACGGCCTGCCCGCGGCGCGACGGCAACGCGCTCAAGGCCACTACTGCAGCGGCTACAGCACCGGTAATAACGTAAAATTCAACGGTGTTGAACCAGGACATCAGCTGAAGAGTTTAAGGAAGAAGCCGCTGACGCCAACATAGATGATAAGTCCCACGATGTCATTGGAAATCTGGATGAAGGGACCCGTGGCAAGTGCCGGGTTGATGTGGAGCTTTTCGAGGGTGAGCGGGACTACGGTGCCCAGAATCGTCGCGAACATCACCACCGAGAACAATGACGCGGCCACAGAGATGGTTACGGCGAGATTATCGGGCAGGGTGATAAGATTATAGACAAGTATTACGCTCGAGAGGATAGTGGCGTTGAGAAGTCCTATAAGCACTTCCTTGCCGAGCTGGGAGGCAAATTGCTTGATGTCGAGCGTGCCGTTGGCAAGGCCCTGTACGACGATAGCCGAGGCCTGCACGCCCACGTTACCGCCCGTGCCGCCGATGATAGGGATGAACAGGGCCAGCGCGGTCACGGCCTTGAGCTGGTCTTCAAAGCCGCCAAGAATGATCGAGGCGAGGATACCCGAGGCAATGCCTATGAGCAGCCAGGGGATACGAGCCTTGGTCTGGGCCAGGATGGAGTCATCGGCATCGACGTCGCTCGAGATACCCGAGGCCAACTGATAGTCGCGTTCCGAAGCCTCGCGCACCTGGTCCATGACGTCGTCGACGGTGATGCGACCCAGGAGGCGACCGATCGAGTCGACCACCGGCATCGCCACGAGGTCATATTTCTCGAAGTCGAGGGCTACCTCGTCGATGGGAGTGTCGGCCTTGACACTCACGGGGTCGGTTTCCATCACATGCTTGATCTTGGACACCGAGGGGTGGGTGATCATCTTCTTCAGAGGGAAGATGCCCTTGAGCTTATAGTCGTTGTCGACTACATAGACATAGTAAATCTCGTCCATCTCCTCGGCCTGCTGGCGCATCTCCTTGACACACTCGGGCATCGACATGTTCTCGTTGACCACGACCATTTCGGTACCCATCAGACCGCCCGCGGTGTCCTCGTCATACTTGAGAAGGTCGATGATGTCGCCGGCCTGCTCCACGTCGTCGATGTGGGAGAGCACCTCGTCGCGGTCCTCCTCGTCGAGCTGCTGGATGATGTCCACGGCATCGTCGGTGTCCATGTGCTCGAGCTGCTTGGCGATTTCCTCGGATGGCATCGCCTCGAGGAGCTTGAGACGGTCGTCCTCGTCGAGCTCCATGAGCACGTCGGCGGCCATCTCCTCGTCGAGAAGTTTATATAGGAATTCGGCCTCGTCAAGCTCCAGATTCTGATAAAGCTCGGCGATGTCGGCCGGGTGAAGGTGTTCGAGTTCGGCACGCGCCTGCTCGATATTCCCTTGCTTGATTATCGAGCGGATGTGTTCCAGATATTCGGGTGTATATTCTTGCAGTGACATGGGTGCGTGCCTGGAAATGAGGTTATTGAGCGCGAAGGTCGGCTATGAGGTTGGTGAGCTCTACAAACTGCTGAACCGACAGCTGCTCGGGACGCATCTGTCCCAGGGGGCTCTCGGCGGGGAACGTCACGCCGGCCGGCAGGAGGCTTTTTGCAGAGTTGCGTATCGTCTTGCGGCGCTGCCCGAAGGTGGTCTTGACGACGGTGCGCATCAGGGCGAAGTCACATCCGGGGTCGGTCACGTCGTTTCGACGCAACTTGATGACGCCGCTCTTGACCTTTGGCGGAGGATTGAAGACATTCTCGTTAACAGTAAAAAGATATTCGCAGCTGTACCACACCTGCAGCAGCACGCTGAGGATGCCGCGGGTTTTGGAGCCCTCGGGAGCGCAGATGCGCTCGGCGACCTCGCGCTGAAGCATGCCGGTGCACTCCTCGACCATGTCGCGGCAGTCAAGCACCTTGAAGAAAATCTGCGACGAGATGTTATATGGATAGTTGCCAATGATGCAACACTTTCCCTCGGGAACTATCGTGCGCAGGTCGAGGCGCAGGAAGTCGGCTTCCACGATACGGTCTTTCTGCAGCCCGGCGACATTGCCGTCGCGCAGATATTCCACGCTCTCGCTGTCGAGTTCCACGACCGTGAGGTCGCGGCCGGCTTCGAGAAGAAAGCGCGTCAGCACGCCGGTACCGGGGCCCACTTCAATCACAGGCAGCCCGGGGCAGTCGTCTATTGTCGCGGCAATGCGCGATGCTATGTCGAGATCAGTCAGAAAGTGCTGTCCCAGTGATTTTTTTGGTTTTACTCCGGCCATCTTTTTACTTTTATTTCTGCAAAGGTAAAAAATAATAACGTAAAACTCAAAAAAACTCCACCAACCC
>CAYVTB010000083.1:0-7664 GCA_964454365.1 uncultured Bacteroides sp.
TATCTTTTTCGGGTTGTGACTTTCAAAATTCTACGAATTTTTCTTTCACGTTGCAAAGTTAATATGAAAGCTCTTTGCCCGCAACAAAAAAAATGTAAACAACAGTTAACTTGTGTTAATTAGAGGTGGTTTTGTTTACACTATAATGGCTATCAGAGCCCTAACCGGCTTATTTAAAGGTATATGTGATATAAGCGGTCGCCTGAGCGGGTGCATTATTATCCGTGCGGGTAAATTTTCTTCTTTTCACTTCCTCGACTACTGCTGCGCGAAGTGCCTGGTCGGCCGATGCGGGAGCAGTGCCGCCCGAGACGGCTGCGTCGCTCACATGTCCGTCGCGCTCGACTGTGGCGCGTACAACGATGCTGCCGGTGACCGATGACGGAATCCTCGAGTAGGCGGGGACTACCCAGCCGCCATTGACCTTGCCGTTGCCCTGGCCGTGGAAAGAACCTTCTTTACCCGCGGGACTGCCGCTGTTACCGGGATTTTTTCCGTTATTGGAAGTATTGTTATCGCCCTGCGAGCGGTTAAATGCCTGTGAAGTAGCCGAGGTGGCGCGGCGGCGCGCTTCGGCCTGTGCCTGAAGTTCCTCCTGCGAGGGGCCCGTCACCTGAGGCTCGGGCGTCGTTGTCTGTTGTACGGGAGCCGGGCGCGGAGTCGTGACGGTCGACGGCGCATCGCCGGCATTGCCGGCATCGCGTACATCGTGGCCCGTCGTTGGCTGGGGAGTAGAAAGGTTTTCAGCGCGGGTGTCGTTGAGAGCCGGGGCGGCTTCTTCGTCGGCTGCGCGTTGTGCGCGGGGCACTTGAGTCACTTCAAAGAAGTTATCTTCAACCAGAGCGACCTCAGTGTCGCGTTGTGGAGGCCATTCGCGCACGACAGGCTCCAGACTCAGGTGAGTGAAGAGCATCAGCACTACGACCCCGGCCGCGATCAGGAGGGTGAGCGATAAAGCTATGACATCGGGTCGCTTCATGGCGTTACTCGGTGGCGGGTTCAACTGGTTGCTGGGAAGCGCCGGGTCGCGTGGCGA
This sequence comes from uncultured Bacteroides sp., assembly GCA_964454365.1. Taxonomy (GTDB): domain Bacteria; phylum Bacteroidota; class Bacteroidia; order Bacteroidales; family Muribaculaceae; genus CAG-873. The sequence continues at coordinate 1,037 of CAYVTB010000083.1, forward strand.
GCACCATCTTGATAGAGTTTGCGGCACCCATGTTGAGGACTTCAACCACTTTGCCGTAGGCCACTTCGGTATCAGCGTAAACGGCTACGGCGGGGTTACCCTCGGGATTGGCAAGAGCGTAGGCGGTAAGCGCCGTGACGAGGCTGTCAGGGTTCACGGGCTGCAGCTCGGCGTTGTCAAAGCTCACGAAATAGCTCCCCTCGCTGTCGATGAAAACGCGTGTCGAGGGCTTCTCGGGAGTCTGCTCGACCCCTTCGGGAAGATTGACCTCGATAGCTGTCGGGAACACATAGGTGGAAGTCACCATGAAAAAGACCAGCAGCAGAAAGATCACATCGGTCATGGACGCCATCGAGAAGGCGGCCATCATATCCTGTTGACGTTTCAGAGCCATGGCTTAGCGGGCAGGTTCGTTGAGCAGATCCATGAATTCCATGGTGCGCGCTTCCATGAGCTTCATCACCTTGTTGATGCGTGCAACCAGGTAGTTGTAGGCAAAGAGAGCGGCGATGCCCACGATAAGACCGGCGACTGTCGTCGACAAGGCAGTGTAAATACCGCCGGCAAAGGTATTGATCTGGGCGGCATTGCCGGCATTTGCGATTGAATAGAAAGCCTGGACCATACCGATAACCGTGCCGAGGAAGCCGAGCATCGGAGCGCCTGCAGCGGTGGTGGCAAGCCAGGGAAGACCCTTGGAAAGAGAGGCTACCTCGAGGTTGCCCGTGTTCTCGATCGCTACCAGGACATCGTTCATGGGACGGCCTATGCGGCTGATACCTTTGGCAATAAGGCGTCCGAAGGGTGTCGAGGTCGATTTGCACAGGTTGAGGGCGCTTTCAATCTCCCCCTCGTGGATATAGTCGCGGATGCGCTTCATGAAGGAATCGTCGTAGCGCGAGGCCTTGCGCAGGACAATGCAGCGCTCGATAAAGATATAAATGCACACCAGGGCAAGGAGTGCCATCGGAATCATTATCCAGCCGCCTTCGACACAGAGAGCCCAGATTGAGGGTGAGTTGGTTTCCATAGGATTAATATCGGTATTGGGTTATTACTGATTAGTTTTCGGGTTGTTTAAGACATTCAAGGTAGCGCTTGACGGTGGTTTCAAGGCCGAGATAGAGGGCATCGCACACCAGGGCGTGACCGATCGAAACCTCGTGGAGCCAAGGGAGCGACTGGGCAAAGTAGGCCAGATTCTCCAGGCTGAGGTCGTGGCCGGCATTGACGCCGAGCCCCAGCGAGCGGGCTGCCCGGGAAGCTTCCACGAAGGGGGCCACGGCAGCGGCAGGGTCGGCTGCATAAGCGTCGGCATAGGGCTTGGTGTAAAGCTCGATGCGGTCGGTGCCCGTTGCGGCGGCAGCCTTGATATTGTCAATATCAGTCCCGACGAAAATCGACGGGCGGATGCCGTGCTCCTTGAGCTGTTCCACGATGCGGGTGAGGAATTCGCCGTTGGCAAGGACGTCCCAGCCGGCCGATGAAGTGAGCGCGTCGGCCGCGTCGGGCACCAGGGTCACCTGCTCGGGATGGGCGCGGAAGACGAGATCCATGAATTCGGGGGCCGGATAACCCTCGATATTGAATTCAACCTTCACCAGGGGACGCAGGGCAAAGACGTCGGCGCGGCGGATGTGGCGCTCGTCGGGACGGGGATGGACAGTGATGCCCTGGGCGCCCCAGCGCTGGCAGTCGACGGCAACCTGCTCGACCGAGGGCCGATTCTCGCCGCGGGCGTTGCGCAACGTGGCAATCTTATTGATATTTACGCTAAGGTGCGTTTTGGGTTTTTTAGCATTCACGATGTCAAGTTTTCTACTATAAGAGGCTTTAGTGAGAAAATTATTCGTAATTTTGTAAAAGTTTTTCCGACTACAAAATTAGTCAGAATAAATAAAATGACGAAAGAAAATCAATCAAAAGCAGACAAAATGGTCAGCGGAGATATAATTTTTCCTCCCAATCCCGAGTCGAGCCGCCTGCTCATAGGCTGCAGCTACGACGATTACATGGCCTCGCGCATCGCGCGGGCCGTGGAGGATGCCGATGCGCGCCTGCTCAACCTCAATGTCACCGCCCTGGATATCGAAGGGTATCAGGTGGTGGTCGCCCTGCGTGTGAACCATCGCAACGCGGGAGCCGTCGCCCGCTCGCTCGAGCGCTATGGCTACGGTATCATCGACATCGAGGAGCCGGGCGACGAGGAGGATCATCTCCGCGAGCGCTACGATCAGCTGATGCGTTTTCTCTCCATATAATCTCCGGTATTATGAAAATCGCTATTTACGGGTCACGGCGCCAGGATGCTTATCTTGACCGCATTGAAGCCTTTTTCAAGGCGCTCGATGCCGCCGGCGACGAGGCTATTGTCCACAGCAAGCTATACAACTATCTGAGCCACATAATGCCGCGGGCGCTTGCCTGTGTCAAGCGCGTGACCGATACCGGAGATTTTACTGCCGAGATGGCCGTGAGTATCGGCGGCGACGGTTCATTCCTGCGCACGGCCGCGTGGATCGGAGAGAAAGAAATTCCCATTATCGGTGTCAACACGGGGCACCTCGGTTTTCTCGCGTCGCTGCATGTCGACGATCTGCCGCAGCTGCCCGAGATACTGCGCCTCGGAGCCTACAGCGTCGAGAGCCGCTCGCTGATCGCTGTCGATTGTCCCGGAGTGGAGGGCTGGCCTTATGCGCTCAATGAAGTGGCCGTCACCAAGCCCGACGGCGCTTCAATCATCGATGTCAACGCCATGATCGACGGCAAGCCGCTGGCCGATTACCGCGCCGACGGTCTGCTGATTGCCACTCCGACGGGTTCCACTGCCTACAATCTGTCTGTCGGAGGGCCCATTGTGCAGCCCACGGCGCCGGTTGTGGTGTTGTCGCCTATAGCTGCTCACTCGTTGTCAATGCGTCCGCTGGTGGTCTCTGACTCGTCGGTGATGTCCTTTACCTGCGAGTGCCGCGCCCGGAATTTCCGCATCGCTCTCGACGGCCGTTCCTACAATATCGACCTCTCGGCTGAGGTGAAACTGCGCAGGGCTCCCTTCTGCGTTAAGTTCGTCAGACTGGAAGGCAACAATTTTGCCCTAACATTGCGCAACAAGCTGTCATGGGGCTGATTTTCAGAAAAGTCCTGATTTCAAGCAAATACAATGATCCCGTTCTGGGCCCGATCAATCTTAAGGTGAGCAAGTCAGCGCGTCGCCTGAGCTGCCGCCTGAAGGTTGACGTGCTGCACATAACCGCTCCGGCAGGCATCACAGTGGCTGAGTATGAGGCAGTCATGAAAGCCTGGACCCCCGAGCTCTTGAAAATCAAAGCCGGATACAAGCCTTTTTATTACGACGGTTATTCATTTGAAAGCGAGCTGATGAGTCTGCGCGTGGAATGTTCCGACCGGCTGAAGCGAGGGGGCGCCTATCACAAGGTTATCGACGGCGTCTCGGTTTTCAGCATCCACCCCGATGACATCGTATTGTGCGAAGGGCAGAAGCTAATAAAGCGCTACATCCGCCACATAGCGCGTAACACGGTCTATAAGATTGTGTTGCCCGAGCTTGTCGAACTCATTCACTCGCTGGGGCTGTCTTCGCGAGTGAGCAAGATCAACGCCTCTATCGCGGATTCAAAGCTTGGCTCGTGCTCGTCAAGGGGAGAAATACTACTGTCCCACAAGCTGGCCTTCCTCCCCGCCGACTTGCGCCGGGCCGTCATGACCCACGAGCTCGCCCATCTTGACCACATGGACCACTCGGCGGCTTTCTACGCGCGGTGGGAACAGCTTTACGGCGCACCGGTCAAGCCGCTGCGCCGCAGACTGCGTTCAGTCACCTATCCCTATCCGCGATAGGGAGGCGATAACTGTTATTCCTTGATACCGTAGGCCAGGTCGCCGGCGTCGCCGAGACCGGGAACGATGTAGCTGTGGGCGTTGATTTCATCGTCAATGACTCCGACCCACAGGGTTGCATCCTCGGGCATCACCGTCTGCAGGTAATCGACTGCCTTGCGCGAGGCGATTACCGAGGCGATGTGCAGCTTGGCGGGGGTGCCCTTGGTGAGCAACGCGCGGTAGCTAAGTTCCATCGACGCGCCGGTGGCCAGCATCGGGTCACAGAGAATCAGAGTCTTCCCTTCAAGGCGCGGCGATGCGAGATACTCGATAAAGACATCGAAGTTTTCTTTTTCCTTGTATTTACGGTAAGCCGAGACAAAGGCATTCTCGGCGCCGTCAAAGAAGTTGAGAAAACCCTGGTGGAAGGGAACGCCGGCGCGGAAGATAGTGCCCAGCACCACTTTCTCATCTATAACGTCACAATGGGCGGTTGCCAGGGGTGTCTCGACATCCACTTTCTTGTACTTCATGGTCTTGCTTATCTCGTAGGCCATTATTTCGCCGGTGCGCTCCAGGTTGCGGCGGAAGCGCAGGGGGTCTTTATGAATCTCGGTCGAGCGCATTTCCAGCAGATACTGGCTCATGAGCGACGGAGTCTCGGCAAAATTTACAACTTTCATCGGCTTGTATTTTTAATTCAGAACAATTCAGAAGGGTAAACTTTCACAAAATTAGCTTTTTTTTGACAAACAGGGCAAGCAAATTAACTTTTTGTCTTAAATTTGCACCGATTTTTGAAAAAACAACCCTAAGAAAATGTCAACAAACACCGTAGATAACACACGCAAGGTCACCACCATGCGTCTTATAGAAATGAAGCGCCGCGGCGAGAAAATCGCCATGCTGACCGCTTATGATTACTCCCTGGCGCGCCTTGTCGACGAGGCCGGTATCGATGTCATCCTTGTCGGCGACTCGGCCTCCAATGTCATGATCGGCAACCCCACGACGCTGCCCATCACGCTGGATCAGATGATTTATCATGCCAAGTGTGTTACCAACGGTACGCGCCGCGCCCTTGTCGTGTGTGACATGCCCTTCGGGTCCTATCAGGGTAATTCCAAGGAAGCGCTCAACTCGGCCATCCGCATCATGAAAGAGAGCGGCGCCGAAGCCGTCAAGATCGAGGGCGGCTCGGAAATACGCGAATCGATCGAGCGCATCCTCTCGGCCGGTATTCCCGTCATGGGTCACCTGGGACTGACGCCACAGTCAATCAATAAATTCGGCACCTATGCCGTCCGTGCCAAGGACGAAGCCGAGGCTGCCAAGCTCATCGAGGACGCCAAGATGCTCGAAGAAATAGGCTGCTTTGCGTTGGTGCTTGAAAAGATTCCGGCCGCTCTGGCCGAGCGGGTCGCTTCGGAGATCTCGATTCCGGTGATAGGCATCGGCGCCGGCTCGGGAGTGGACGGCCAGGTGCTTGTGCTGCAGGACATGCTGGGAATCAACCAGGGATTTTCCCCCAAGTTCCTGCGCCGCTATGCCGACCTTGCCACGACCATCAATCAGGCCGTCGGCAATTACATCAAGGACGTCAAGGATGTCAGCTTCCCCTCGGCCGAGGAGCAGTATTAACCAAAAAATTCACAAATTAACAGATAGTTGCCGCGGCATGATGATTGGCCGCGGCTTTTTTATTACCTTTGCACCGCAAGATCCAAGACGCTTCATCACTATGCTACGACTTAGAACTATACTGCTGCTGCTGGCCGTCCTGCTGGGTACAGCCATGGCCGACGCGCAGATTCTCGCCGCCAACCGCGGGATTTTCAATACCGACAGTATTCGCCGCGACTTCCGTGACCAACCCTATTTCGGACTATACAAGGATAATTACTTCATCTTCGGCCCCTCGATAGGGCCCAAGCCCACCAGGGAGAACACCAATATCAAATTTCAGATCTCTATCGCGCAGCGTCTCACCAATGCCACTCTTCCCGGCGGCACCTACCTGTATCTCTTTTACAGCCAGAAGTGTTTCTGGAACGTGCTGCAGAACTCGATGCCGATGACCGACCTCAATTTCAATCCCGGTGTTGGTATCACCAAGCCGCTGTTTGTGAAAAACCGCTACATTGGCAAGGTGAGTCTCATCGTGGAGCACGAGAGCAACGGCCGCGACAGCATCCAGTCGCGCTCGTGGAACAAGATCTCTCTCGCGGCCAATATAATCATTGACCCCAACCTTATGGTTTCAGGCAAGGTGTGGATTCCGATTGTCGACGGCGAGAACAACCGCGATATCCTCAAGTATAGCGGTATCTATCAGGTGAGTGTACAGGCTACGAGCATCAACCGCAAGTTTACCGGCTCGCTCACCCTGGTCAAGCGCCAGGGATGGAATCTCAACTATAACACCATCTTTGAGCTCGGGTACAGATTTTCAACCCGCTCCAACCAGTACCTTTTCCTGCAGTACTACAACGGCTACGGCGAGGGCCTGCTCGAGTACAATGTATTCAAGTCCCAGTTGCGAGTGGGTATCGTGATCAAGCCTCAGATGTTCAGTGACTTCTGATTATTCCTTTACGGGAGGTAGCGAGTCGGTCGTGATGTAGTCGCAGCCGATCGATTCAAAGTAGGCAAAGCGCTCGGGATCATTGACTGTCCACACGTTGACCGGCAGCCCGGCGGCATGGAATCTCTCCACAACCTCGGGAGTGACGGCGTCGTGGCGGATGTCGATTCCCATGTTGTGCTCCACACACCAGTCAAAATTCTC
>CAYVTB010000083.1:7764-8916 GCA_964454365.1 uncultured Bacteroides sp.
CGCTCTGCAGCTCGGCGAGGGTTGATTTCGTGACGACGCGGCGGCTGCCGAAGCGTCCCAAAGAATCGTCGTGGCACAGCACATAACTTCCGTCGGCCGCTACTTTCAGGTCACTTTCCAGGAAAGGATAGCCGCGGCGAGCGCCGTTTTCAAGCGCTTCGCGAGAACTTTCGACACCGATGTCGCTTCCGCGATGGCCCACCACTATGGGACGCGCGGCCGTCATCGACAGTAAACATATCGTCGCCCCCAGGGCAGCTGTAAATCTTTTCATAAATCACATATTCAATTTTCTACGGCAAAGGTATATAAAAATTTTCGGATTTTTTATATATCTTTGCACATGCAAAGGTGCGCCTTCGCCGGTGTGCCGTTGTGCAATAACACTCCACGCCGCATTCCGCGTGTTCCCCCTCCCCTTTATCACTTGCGAGAGGACGGATGAGCACCCGGCAGGCAGGAGGAGGGTACAGCCGGTAATCGACATCGATACCGGCAACGACATATTGAAAAAAAGCGTTATTGGCGCTTGGTTTCTGACTCTTGAAACTTCGCAACTTTCTATGTCAATCAGAACCATGCAACGATGATGCTCATGGGTGTGTATTATATCGCGTTCCGTGATGGAACGAGCTGTATATATACATACGGCGTGGGGTCTCGTTGCTCGTTTCGATTGACAGGGCAATGCGAAGGCCTCAAGAGTGGAGCGGGCAACGATCGGCTTCACGCTTCTGTTTCTAATCAACCGGATGCAGTTTCATTGTTAACGTCCCGAAAGTAAGCCTACGGACATAATTCTCTAATGTCTCATGAGCGACTTTTTACTTAACGAAAAACCCTTTACCTTTGAAGATTGGAGCTAGCTGTAACGGGCTTTGACGCCGCTACCAATTATTATAAATCAATCAATTATATCAATATGAAAAGACTAATTATTATGTCGCGAGTTCTGCTTATTGCGTTACTTGTGCAGATCTCGCTCCCCGCTCTCGCCGGTGAGACGTTCACTTATACCTATGCCGGCCAGACCTTGGAATATGAAACTACATCGGCAACCACCTGCAAGGTCATAGGACCCGATAATATCAATGGTGCATTGGAAATCCCATCCAAAGTGCACGAAGGAACAACTGTTTACGAAGTAACTTC
>CAYVTB010000084.1:0-8884 GCA_964454365.1 uncultured Bacteroides sp.
GGCCCATCACGGTCAGGTGCAGGGCCTGGTAGCCGTTGGCCTTCGGGGTCACGATCCAGTCGCGCGTGCGGTCGGGGTGGAGGCGATAGAGGTCGGTAATCGCCGAATATATGTTCCAGCAGATTGTCTTTTCCTTGGACTGGTCGTCGCAGTCAAAGACAATGCGCATCGCATAGAGGTCATAGACTTCCTCAAAAGGAAGGTGCTTGGTCTCCATCTTGTTCCAGATGGAGTAGACCGATTTAAGTCTTGCCTTAGCCTCATACTTGAGGCCCATGGAATCGAGTTTTTCGCGGATAGGAGCGGCAAAGTCGGCATACACTTCCGAGCGCCGGGCCTCGCTCTGGCGGATTTTTTCCGAGATGTCGGCATAAGCCTTCGGGTGCTCATATTTGAAAGCAAGGTCTTCAAGCTCGGTCTTGATTGCAAAAAGACCGAGACGATGGGCCAGCGGAGCGTAGATATACAGGGTTTCACCCGCAATCTTGTATTGCTTGTTGGGTGCCATCGACCCGAGGGTGCGCATGTTGTGGAGGCGGTCGGCCATCTTGACAAGAACCACGCGGATATCCTCGCTCATGGTGAGAAGCAACTTGCGGAAATTCTCGGCCTGGGCCGAGGCCTTGTCGCCGAAGATGCCACCCGAAATCTTGGTGAGGCCCTCGACAAGCTGGGCTATCTTGGGGCCGAAATGCTGCTCGATATCGGCAACGGTGTAGTCGGTGTCCTCAACGACATCGTGGAGAAGTGCCGCACATATTGACGTCGAGCCGAGACCTATCTCGCGGGAGGCGATCTTGGCTACCGCGATAGGATGCAGTATATAGGGCTCTCCCGAGCGACGCCTCACGCCCTTGTGGGCTTCCTTGGCAAACCGGAAAGCACGCTCGATAATCTCCACTTTCTTGCGGTGGTTGCTGTTGAGATAACCATTGAGGACGTCGGCAAAGGCGTCTTCTATCATGCGGTCTTCCTCTTCAGGGGTCATGCGCTGGACTTCTGTCATCTTTACAAAATATAGAAGGTTGTTTTACTGCAATCAGATACAAAAATACAACAATTATCACTAACGGCAAAAATATTTTTCACAGCCGGCTGAAAAACATGGATAAAAGAATGTGACCGCGCTCTCTTCAACAGGGAACGCGGCCACGGAGCTTTATTGCTAACTTAAAATCAATACCGATTTACAGGCTCACATCAGTTAAGGGCGCGGGAGAGATTGAATCCCTTGAATTCAAGGTCTTTGCGTGCAGCAGCTGCGAGCGAGGGGTTGAGACGGATAGCCTGGCGCAGGTTGGTATTGAGCATCTGCTCGTTACCGGTGCGGGCACCGAGGACTGCCATCAGATAGTAGGTTGTAGCGTCGGGAGTCGTGATGCTGGCGAGAGTCTGCTTGGCCTTGGCATAGTCCTTCGAAAGGATCTGGGCGAGGGCGGCGTTGTTGCTCTTGCTGTTGCCGAAGGCGCGGAGAGCGGCGGCGTTATCACCTGTCTTGAGATAGTAGACGCCGAGAGCATCGTTGAGCTCGCTGACACCGGCAGCCGAGCCGAAGTACTGGTTGGCGCGGTCGTAGTTACCCTTGTTGAGTTCAACGAGACCGAGGTTCATCGAAGGCTCGGTAGCAGCGCGGTTGAGGGAAGCAGCCTTGCGGAAGTTGGCTTCGGCAGCGCTGTAGTCACCGGCAACATACTGTGTGAGACCCAGGTCGTTCCATGCACGGTAATCATCGGGATAGAGGCGAACGGCTGAATCGTAGATGCGCATGCGATGTTCGTTATCATCGGTGAGGGTGGCGGCGAAGAGAAGTTCGTCGACGGTGAGCTTGGAGGGCTGATTGTAGGCCAGGGCCATCAGCTCGGCATCGCTCTTGCCGACAACCGAGATAGAAGCCGTGATGCGTGAATAACGCAGCTGGGGAAGGATTTCCTCGGCAAGCTGCTCGAAGACATTGGCGAGATTACGGATTTCACGCTCGCGCTCTTCGGGATCATTATACATCGAGAGGACGCTGAGGATAAGATCCTTGTCCTGGATATTGCTCTGGGAAACGAGCTGGCGGAAGCCTTCCCAGTCTTCAGCGGTGAACTGAGCGGTAAGGTCGCCGAACTCGGTGATGCGATCCTGGCGCAGCTGTTCGCGCAGGTAATCGGTTGTGTTGATTTCACGCTGCTCGGCCAGGCGGGTGTTGAAGTCGATCGAGCCTTCGGGAGAAGCGTATGACTGAATGTTGAGTTCGGTGATACGACGGGTTGAATCGCCGGCAGCCTCGAGGATTTCCTTGCGGAGTTCAACCATGGCATCCGTGTTAAGCTGGTTGGCGCGGATATTGGCCTGATTGACGAGGAAGCGGATGTCTGCGGCATACTTCTGGTTGATGACACGCTGGAACGAGTCGACAGCCACGGCGGGTGAAACAGTGGTGGCAGTGGCCATCGCAGCGGTAGCTACAACGCCGTCGGCTACCTTCACGCGGGGAAGGACATACTGTTTCTTGCCCTGATTGACAACGAAAGCAAGTTCAAGCTCGCTCTGAGCCATGTCAGGGGTGTAAACAAAGTTTACGGGAATTGTGGCATTACCACCGAAATCATAGGAAATGACGGGGTTGTTGCCGCGCACTTTCTCGCCCTGGAAGGTGTAGGGTGTTGACGATACTTCGGTGCCGTTGAAAACAAGCACGGGGGTGATCGTCACCTCGGCGTTGCGCTGGAAGAAGTTGGCAGGGATGCGGGCGCTGATGCGGCCGGGGACGTTCTTGCCGACGACTTCGAGGGGGTTGGGGTTGACTGTAAAATAGTCGGATGAGAACTGGCCCAGCTTCTTGCTGCAGGACGACAGAGCGAGCACAGTTCCGAGTGCCATAAAGTAGCAGACTTTGCGATTCATAAAAATATTAAGTATTTAGAAATATCGGTAGTTGCGGCTACAAAATTACAAAAAATAATTAAACCGCGCAGGCATAAAGGCACAAAAAAAGTCCCGCCATGGAGGCGGGACTTTAATATTATAGTTTCAGTGAATTATTTCACGAACTTAACGGCCTGGTTACCGGCAGCTGTGCGGGCTTCAATGATGTAGAGACCGGCAGCGAGGCCATCGGTAGCGAGGGTCTGACCGGCAGCGAGGTCAACGATGTTGACGATAGCACCGGCAGCATTGTAAACTGCTACGTTCACGTCTTCGAGAGCGGTAACGACACCGGCCTTAACAACGAGAGCGTTAACGGCGGGAGTAGCGACAACTGACTCAACGCCTTCGGGCTTCTTGGAGCCTTCGTAGTTCACGGGAACGATACCGTAACCGGTTACGCCGGGAACAACCATTTCAACAACGGGATTTTCTTCGCCGAGCTTGATACGCTTGATACCGCTCTGGTGGAGAGGATTCTCGGGATCGAATTCTTCAGCCCAGGGATAAGGCATACCGTTGCCGCCAAAGCCCTTTTCGGTGTAGTTGGCAACTTCAGCTTCGGTCGGAGCGCGGTAGCACCAGTACATGTATTCGCCGTTAGCGTCGATAGCGAGCTGGCTGATACCAACGTGTTCGTTGGTGGCGTTACCTTCATACTTAACGGGAGCACCGTCGATGAGGACAGCGTCGAGAGCGGTCATGAAGTCGTTAGCCGAGGGGGTGGGAGTCTGCTCGAGAGCTTCCATGGAGATACGGTAGAGACCGCCCTTGATCTGGTTGGTGGCACCACCGGTTTCGATGTACATGTAGATGTGACCGTTGGCAGCGTCGATGTTGAAGCTGGTGGCGATGAGGCCGAGACCGGTCAGGTAAGAAACGGCACCGTTGGGTGAGCCAACTTCGCTTGAAGAAGTACCGATGTTCTCCTGCTTGAACGAGAAGAGACCGTTACCGTTGTACTTCATGCCGACCCAGTAGCGGGGTTCGGGTTCGCCGGCGGCATTTTCGTCCTGAGTGATGGCAAAGCCGTTCTTGATACAGCCGTATACCCAATCACTGCCGTAGAAAGGCATCCAGTTGTTTTCCATCCAAGAGGGATAGTTCTGGGGAAGAGCGATAGCGTCGGCGCTGATCTTGCGAACGCAGACGTTGCGGTCGTTTACATAGAGGATACCGTCATAGATATAGAGACCGGTGGGGTCCATGTAGGCGTTATTGCCGGTGTTGTCGAGAACGACAGCCTGGAAGAGGTGGCCGTCAACCTGAGAGATGTAGAAGAGCTTGCCGTCGCCTTCAACAGCGCTGGAAGCGGAGTACCAGAACTTCTTACCTGCGCTGGCACCGTAGATGCGGTTGCTGAATTCAACGAGCTGGAAGGTGTGCTGGAGATTGATAGCGTAGTCATCGGTCTCGCCGGTTGAGTAAACACAGTGGAGATCGTTGTCGTCACCTGCATAGTAGAGACCGGCGGGCATGCCCATTGCGGTACCTGCTACGGCGAGGTTAGCGTCGCCCTGGATGTCGAGGAGGTTCCAGCCGGTGGCAACCTTGTAAGCGTCAACGCGGTCAACGGGAACGGTTACGGTGATGCCGCTTTCTTCGGTGAATACGCCTTCAGCCATGGCTGCGGGATAGAACGAAGAAACGGTGAGGTTCTTGATGCCAGAGTTGGCGAAGCAGTCTGTTTCGAGGATTACGAGGACACCGCCGAGGTTGAGGCTTTCAACCTTGGGGCAGTTCTTGAATGCATCCTGACGAACGATGGTAACCTCAGCGGGGAGAGTTACGTTAACGAGTTCGGGGCAGTTGGCAGCGATACCGAAGGGGATTTCAGCGCAACCAACGGCGAGGTCGGTCAGAGCGGCGCAGTCAGCAGCTACATAGCGGCCAACGGTACCACCGATAGTGAGAGAAGTGAGGCCCGAACCACGGAGGCTGTAGTCACCCCAAACGGTGCACTGGGGGAAGTCAACCTTGGTAATGTTCTTGGCACCATAGAGAGCGTAGGGAGCAACTTCGGTGAAGTCACCGGCGAGCTCGGTGGCAGCAGCAGCGGGAGCGTAAGCTACGAGTACGTTGCCTTCCTTGTTGGTGATGTAAGAACCGTCGGCTGAAACAGCGTAGTTTTCGTTTTCAGCGCTGACTTCAAACTTGGCGATGCTTTCGCAACCCATGAAAGCGCCTGTACCGATGCTGGTAACAGAAGCGGGGATTACAACAGAAGTGATGGCGGGGTTGTTGGCATAAGCCTGGTCGCCGATCGACTTAACTGCCTCGGGAATCACGATTTCGCCGCTGAGCTTGGTACCTGAGAAGGCGAGGTTGCCGATGGTCTTCAGGCTGGCGGGAAGGTTGATTTCAGCGAGAGTTGAGTTGTAGAATGCCATGGCGCTGATGGTCTCGAGAGTCTCGGGCAGAGTCACCTTGCGGAGCTGCTTGCTACCCTGGAAGAGAGAGCTTGCGAGGCTGGTGATGCTGGCGGGAATTTCGATTTCCTCGATGCCGGTGTTGGCAAATACATTGTAATCGATAGAGGAAACAGCGTTGGTGAAGGTGACGGTCTTCAGAGCTGTACAGTTTTCGAAGAAGTTAGCGGGGATGGTCAGGAAAGTACCACCGATAGTAACTGATTCAAGAACCTTGCTGCCACGGAAAACGCGGTCGTCCTGGGTGTTCTTGACTTCGAGGTTGAACTGACGGTTGAGGACGGTAGTCTTGATAGCGGGAGCTTCGTTGAAAGCATCGCGTGCAAAGGTAATGGGGGTCTCACCTTCTTCGAGAGTGAGGGATTCGAGACCGGCGCAGCCCTGGAAAGCAGCACCACCTACAGTACCAACGGTACCGGGGATAGTGATTTCAGCGAGCTTGGCGCAGTTCTGGAAGGAGTTACCTTCGATAGTTGCGAGGTCGGCAGGAAGAGTGATGCTGACGAGTTCAGCGCAATCCTGGAAACCGCCGCGGCCGATCTTAACGCCTGCGGGAATTGAGATCGAGGTGATGAGAGAGGCCTTGAAGCCTGCAGCTACTGTAGAAACAGTGTAGGTCTTGCCGTTGTAGGTAACGGTCGAGGGGATAACAATGTCGCCGGTGTACTGATCGGGAGCTTCGCCGTTTTCACATTCGGTGGGAAGACCTTTGTTCTTACCGGTTGTGTACTTGGTGGGCTGAACTTCAACGTTAGCCTTATTCACCTTGTAGATGATACCTCCGTCAAGGAAGGTCTGGGCTGAAGCAGAGAAGCCGAGAGCGCACACGGCACCGACGGCAACACCGCGGAGAACCCCTGAGTTAAACAGAGTAGAAATTCTCATGGTTTAGTGAATTGGTTAATTATTGGATTTGGTTGATTCTAAAGAAATTAAAACAGTTGTTTCACAAATCGGCCAAATATCGGGTAGACCTTGGCCGATGCAAATTTACGATTAATTTTTCGATTTCCAATTTATTTCTTTAAAAATCGGCGATATTAGACAGATTTAACATTTGATTTTTCCGGCGGAACCGTCGAAGGCAGCCCCCGCCCCTTTTTCCGGCGCGTGGCAACACAATAAGTGTTTTTACACATTAAAATATCAACGGATAATGATTTTTTTCGTAACTTCGCCACTGCAAAAATCATCCGGACGCTATGGAACAACCGCTGAAAATACCTAAACATGAAGATGTGAGGGGCAATCTGTCGTTTATCGAGCACAGCGACAACGGCGTGTGCCCCTTTGAAATACAGCGTGTGTACTGGGTATACGACGTGCCCGCCGGGCGCGTGCGCCACGGTCGCGCGCTGCGTCACACCAGTGAAATGGTCGTGGCTATGAGCGGCTCGTTCACCGTGTGTCTCGAGGACAGCGAGGGGCACCGCAGCGAGTTGCACCTCGACCGCAGCGACCGCGGAGTGGTCATTCAGCCGGGCACCTGGCGCGAGCTCAAGAATTTTTCAACCAATGCCGTAGCCATGGTTCTGGCTTCGGCTCCCTATGATCCTGACGAATACATCTATGAATACCGGGAATTCTCAAGTCAAGTCAAAGCCTGAAGGGCACGGAATATCGACGGTCGACGACTGCGTGATTCTTGACCTTCCCCGCGAGCGACATGCCAACGGGTCGCTCACGGTAGCTGAAAACGGCGATCCGAGGATGCCCTTCGACGTGCGCCGCGTATTCTACCTCTACGACGTGCCTGCCGATGCCGACCGCGGCGGTCATTCCCACCACATGGCCCGTGAGATAATAATAGCCCTGACGGGAAGTTTCGACGTTGTGATTGACGACGGTTACACAAAAAAACGCTTCTCGCTCAACCGTCCCTACCGCGGGCTTTATATTCCCCGCGGATTGTGGCGCACACTCGACAACTTCTCGGGAGGAGCCGTGGCGCTCGTGCTCACGTCGGAAATCTTTTCGGAGGCCGATTATGTGAGGTCCTATGAAGATTTTATTAAACTTACCCGCAGGCAATGAGTGAAAATATCAAATATCCCTTTCTCGACCTTGCAACCGTCAATGCGCCCTATATCGAAGAACTTCACCGCGCCGCAGGGAGTATAATCGACTCGGGACGGTATGTAGGCGGCCCTGAGGTCGAAGCTTTTGAAAAATCTCTTGCAGCGGATACCGGCACGGCCTTTGCCGTCGGCACTGCCAACGGCCTGGATGCCCTGAGACTTATAATCCGCGCCTACATCGAGCTGGGACGCCTCAAGGCCGGAGATGAGATAATTGTTCCCGCCAACACTTACATAGCCTCAATACTCGCAATAACCGACTGCGGACTGATACCCGTACCCGTCGAGCCGCGCACCGACACCCTCAATCTCGACACCTCCCTGATTGAAAAGGCAATTACCCCCGCGACCCGCGCGATAATGACAGTTCACCTCTATGGCCGGGCTTGCCATGACGCGACACTCATGGAAATCGCGAAACGCCACAACCTGCTGGTAATCGAAGATAACGCACAGGCTATCGGAGCACGGTCACGACTCAACAACCGACGCACCGGGTCGCTGGGCGACGCGGCGGCATTCAGTTTCTATCCCACGAAAAATATCGGAGCCCTGGGCGATGCAGGCGCCGTCACGACCGACGATGCCGAGCTGGCGGCAGCCGTGCGTGCGCTGGCCAACTACGGCAGCGACCGCCGCTATCACAACATCTACTGCGGCCTCAACAGCCGACTCGACCCGCTGCAGGCCGCCTTCCTGAATATCAAGCTAAAGCACCTCGACGAGGAAAATGCCCTCCGGGCAGCCATCGCGGAGATTTATGAGAACGAAATCAGCAACCCGCGAGTGATCAAGCCTCATTACAGCGCCGGGGGCGACATGGTGTGGCACCAATATGTCGTTATGACCGAGGACCGCGACGGATTCCGGGATTACCTTCTGAAAAACGGCGTGCAGACCGATGTTCACTATGCCACCCCACCCCATCGGCAGCCGTGCTATGCCGACTTGCTGGGAAAGCTCTCCCTGCCTGTCACTGACACGATAGCGGATCAAGTCGTCTCCCTGCCGGTGACGCGATGCACCTCCGAGGATGATGCCCGCGCCATTGCCCGAATCATCAACAGTTACGTCAATGATTGACAACACAGTCTTCAACGGCCTCAAGGCCCTCTATCATACATTCGGCTGCAAGCTCAACTTCGCCGAGACATCAACCATAGCGCGTGAACTGGCCGCCTGCGGCGTGAGACGCGTCAGCGGCGGCGAGACGCCCGATCTGGTCGTCGTCAACACCTGCAGCGTGACCGAGCTCGCCGACAAGAAATGCCGCCAGGCCATCCGTTCATTCCACAAGAAATACCCCGAGGCAGCTATTATAGTCACCGGCTGCTATGCCCAGCTGAAAAGCGACGAGGTTGCCGCCCTGCCGGGCGTGGCGGTCGTTGCAGGCGCCGAGCGCAAGATGGATATAGTCGCCTTCATCCGCGAGTATCTCGAAGCCCGGCAACCGCGGAAGGAAGTGAG
>CAYVTB010000085.1:0-8786 GCA_964454365.1 uncultured Bacteroides sp.
CCGAGCTCGTCTTCGGCGCCCGCGGCAACTTCTTCGCCCGCTCCATCGACGTCGAGCTCGCCACTTCCCAGGAAGTTCTCGTTGCCGCCGCCCGCCATCGCGGCACCGCTGTCACGGAGATTCTTCAGAACTGTGTAATCTTCAACAACGGCATCCACAACCCTATAACTGACAAGGAAGTGCGCGCCGAGCGCACGATTCACCTGCGCCATGGCGAGAAGATGCTCTTTGGCAAAGACATGGAGAAGGGTCTGGTGCAGGACGGCTTTGGCCTCAAGGCTGTGAAGGTCGGCGAGGACGGCTACACACTGGATGATGTCCTCGTCCACGACGCTCACACCCAGTCCAATTTCCTCCACCAGCAGCTTGCAATGATGGACGGCAAGACTCTGCCGCTGGCTGTCGGTGTCATCCGCGACGTCGAGGCTCCCACCTATGACAGCGCCCTCACCGAGCAGGTCGAGCAGGTGCGCGCATCAAAGGGCTTCGACTCCCTGCGCGACATGATCCTCGCCGGCGAAACCTGGACTGTGGAATAAGACTTCAGTTAATTCTTCATATCACTGGTACCCCGCGCCTCAGTTGCCGCGGGGTACTTTATTTTATTGTCGGGGCATAAACTTTTGACCCGTTCAGATGGTTTTAAAAGTAAATGAATAATATCCCCGTAACCATGATAAAGAACGTATCCAAGAGCGCAGCGCTCGACTATCACCGCTATCCCCACCCCGGAAAGATAGAAGTAGTACCCACCAAACCTTATGACACTCCGATGGACCTTGCCCTGGCCTACTCGCCCGGCGTGGCATTCCCTTGTCTCGAAATAAAGGACGACGAAACCAAGGCCTATGAATACACCAACCGCGGCAATCTCGTGGCCGTGATTTCCAATGGCACGGCCGTGCTGGGCCTCGGCAACATAGGAGCCGAAGCTTCCAAGCCCGTGATGGAAGGCAAGGCTCTGCTGTTCAAGATTTTTGCCGGTCTTGACGCATTTGATATCGAAATCGACGAGAAAGACCCCAAGCGCTTTGTCGAGATTGTCAAGTCACTGGCGCCCACATTCGGCGGCATTAACCTCGAGGACATCAAGGCTCCCGAATGTTTTGAAATCGAGGATGCCTTGCGCGATAGTTGCGGAATCCCCGTGATGCACGATGACCAGCACGGCACGGCCATCATCTCGGCCGCCGGGCTCATCAACGCACTTGAACTGCAGGCCAAGAATATCAACTCAGTCAAGATGGTCGTCAACGGCGCCGGCGCGGCAGCTATGGCTTGTACGAAGCTCTACTGTGCCCTGGGTATGCGCCCCGAAAACATCATAATGTGTGACTCCAAGGGCGTTATCCGCAAGGACCGCAAGGATCTCAACGCCTACAAGCGCCAGTTTGCGACCGACCGCACCGACATCTCGACCCTTGCCGAGGCTCTCGTCGGAGCCGACGTTTTCCTGGGCCTGTCAGTCGCCGATGTGCTCACCCCCGAGATGATTCAGACCATGGCTCCACGGCCCATCGTCTTTGCCCTCGCCAATCCCGATCCCGAGATAGCCTATGACGTAGCGATGTCGTCCCGCGATGATCTGATATTTGCCACCGGCCGCTCTGACTATCCCAACCAGATCAACAATGTGCTCGGTTTCCCCTATATCTTCCGCGCAGCGCTCGACTGCCGCGCCACGACCATCAACGAGGAAATGAAAAAGGCAGCCGCCATCGCAATCGCAGCCCTCGCCCACGAGCCCGTCCCAGAAGATCTCGCCGCTGCCTACGGCCAGCCCGACCTGCGCTTTGGCCGCGATTATATCCTGCCCAAGCCCTTTGACAAGCGATTGCTCACCACTGTGGCTCCCGCTATCATCCGCGCCGCCGAGCAGTCGGGAGTCGCCCGCCGCCACATCGACGACTATGTCGCCTATGGCCAGTCGCTCGAGGCAATCCTGTGCACCAACGATGCTCTGATCCGTTATCTCATCGAAACGCAGAGCTCCTGTGAGCGACATGTGCGCTGAGCACGCCGCTGCGTAAGAAAACATTGTCCCCGTCGTACTCATTATGAGCTGCGGCGGGGTATTTTGTTTATAAAAATCACACTTTCGGCAACATTATGCGGCAAAAAGCCTTAAAAAATTAAAAAATTTAACTACCTTTGTCGCCTATGAGACGATCGGTGTACTTCAGCACAGGTTTCCTGCTGTTCATCGCGCTGGTGCTCCTGTGGATTCCCTGGCTCGGCGAGACGCTCTTCTACTCCAAGGGCGAGCCGCGCGAGGCCATCGTGGCCGTGTCGATGATACAGTCGGGCGACTGGATTCTGCCCGTCTCCTGTGGCAGCGATATACCCTATAAACCGCCCTTCCTGGCGTGGCTCATTGCCGGCCTCGCGATGCTGTTCAACGGTGGTGAGGTTAACGAATTCATTTCTCGCCTGCCATCGGCTATCGCGGCCATCGCTCTTGTACTCGGCGGCTACGGCTGGGCCCGGCGCATCCGTGGCGAGCGCTTCGCCCTTTATATGGCCGTCATTCTCGCAACTTCAGTGGAATTTTATCGGGCAGCCATTGCCTGCCGTGTCGATATGGTCCTGACGGCCTGCATGGTCGGTGCTATGTATGTCCTTTTCCAGGTTCTGGAGCATCGCGGGCGCGACAACTTTGGCCGCTACCTGCTCGCGACGTTGCTGCTCACCTGCGCAGTTCTCACGAAGGGGCCCGTCGGTGCCCTGCTGCCTTGTCTCGTGATCGGGCTCTATTTCCTGTTCCGCGGCGAGCGCTTCTTCCCGACTCTGGGACGCATGGCCGCCCTGTGCGTTGCCTCTTTCATTGTTCCCGCAGTGTGGTACTATTACGCATGGCTCAGCGGAGGCCCCGAGTTCCTGCAGCTCGTCTGGGAAGAGAATTTCCAGCGACTCGCGGGCTCGATGCCCTATGAGAGCCATGTCAAGCCTTTCTGGTACAACTTCGTCACCCTCATCATAGGAATGCTTCCGTGGACGCTCCTGGCAGCCATGTCACTGAGCGCCGCCAAGCGACTGGTGTCGCAGCCTTTCAAGCCTGCCGGGATGCTCGCCGTGACGGCTATCGTCGTCATCACTGTTTTCTACTGCATTCCCGCCAGCAAGCGCAGCGTCTATCTCCTGCCGGTTTATCCCTTCCTGGCCTATGGTGTTGCGTCAATTGCCGAGACACTGGTAGAAACCCGTGTCAACCTGGCTTATACCCGCACTCTGGCAATTATCGCTATTGCGGCGCCTGTGATTATAGTCGCAACCCGGTTCTGGCCGCTGGCCGATTTCGTTTATGAGCCTGTTGGCTGGTGGAGCTACATTTTCCTGGCGCTACCTGCCGTGCTTGCCATCGGCTGGCTCATGCAGGCCCATCCGCGTGGCGCTATCGGCGGCGCATGTCTCATCAGTTGGGGTCTGATGCTCGCTTTCGGTGCCTCTCTCGCGCCGGCAATCTTCAACCCGCTTAGCGACAAGCCGGAGGCCCGTATGCTCGACGCTCTCGCGGGCGATAAACCGATCTATGTAGTCGGTGCTGACAAACACACCTCCAATGCATTCGCTATTAATTATTACATGAATGACCGCGTGCGTCGCCTTCCCTCGGCGGCCGATGCTGATACTTGTCCGACGGGTACCGTCCTGATCTTCTCGCAACGTGCCGACACCGTTGGGCTTCCTTCGACCTACCACATGACCCTGCTCAAGCCGCGCCTCAGCGACACCCGCAAGCCGGCGCTATTTGCAGTGCAGACGGGCGCTCCGGTTGTGCGCCGCAAGATTTACCTTGAAGGGGACTCGGTCGGCAAGGATCTGCCCCCGACGCCCGAAGGTCTTCCACCGCAGGCTGCTGAGATACCCGTGATGCACAACCCCGTCAAGCCGAAAGCTCAGACGGCTCCTGCCGACACAGCCCGACGCATCGTGGTTAAGCGCATAGAGCGCGACACCGTCTCCTCGCCGCGAACCATCGTTCCTGTACGCGTCAATCCCGAGATTGTTCCGGAGATTGCCGAGTAGGATACTCGGATGCGCGACGCGGATTCATCGGGAACCATCCCTTGATGACCCTCTCGCGTTGCTCAAATATTTCCTTGATTGTCCAGAACGATGAGAAGCCCGTGACGCCCGCGAGCGACGACCACAGCGGGCTCTCAATCCACACCGCGAGACCACACATCGCGATTCCCAATATCAGGAACCACCACCAGCAGCCCGTGCCGCGGTAATACTCACACTTCACCACTACCGGGTGAAAAATACCTATTATAAGAAAAGTTCCGAGGCCTATCACGAGCCCCGTCAGATGATAATTGCTCAAAAATTCAGTCATAACCCTGCAAAGTTAATAATTTCTCCCCAACTTTCCACCCCTCCCCGCCAATCCGGCCGGGCCATGAACGACGTTCCGGTAGTCGGGAGATGAAATTTATTTGCGTAATTGGGGGGATTTATATACCTTTGTGGCTTAATCTGTAAAACAACAATTTTACGGCGCGGTGTCCGCGTCGCCGTTTTTCGTTTTGTTTCCAATCTTTAATCATTTTTTTTTATGCTAAAATCGTTACTTTTAACACTGGGCGTAGGCTCGCTGATGGCATTCAATGCCGTTGCAGGCGAGACTGTACCCTTCAACCCTGAATTTGGGTTTGGCAGCGGCGATGTCCCCGAAGGGTGGACCGCCGAAGACCTCAATGAAGATAACCGCACCTGGAGCCTTTATTACGGAGCTCTGTCGGTAAACGGTGATTTCTTCCAGACATTTGACATGGACGACTGGTTGTATTCTCCCGCAATCACGCTCGAGAAGGGCAAGAGCTACCTCCTGAGCTTCAAGCCGGCGATGAATTATAATCAGAACCCCAATGTATTTCCTTATCTCGAGGTAACCTATGGCACGACAGCGAGCGTAGCGGGCCAGACTACTGTCCTGATGGAGAATACTGTAGTCAATGACTATTTCCCCCAGAATCCTACCCGCCTGATCATCACTCCCGAAGCCGACGGCGACTATTACATCGGCTTCCATGCTACAGGTACTGCTACTACAGGTCTTAAGCTGACCGAGCTGAACATCAAGGAGGCTCTGATGCCGACAGCCGTTACCGATATCACCATCACCAAGACCGGCACCTACGGTCAGCCCAACGTGAAGGTATCGTTCCGCGCTCCCGCCACTGATGCCTCGGGCAACGCCCTGGCCGGCCTGAGCAAGATTGTCGTCACCCGCTCGGGCATGCCTGTCACTACAATCGAGAATCCCGAGCCCGGTGCTCTCATCGAGTTTGATGACTGCCCCGCCTTCGGTTCCGGCAACTATGTATGGCGTTTCGTGCCCTACGGCGTAGCTGATCCCGAGACTGGCGTAGCCGAGGAAGGCTTCCCTGCCGAGAGCGCTCCTGTATTCCTGGGTGTCAACGTGCCTGCAACTCCCGTTGTCAAGGCAGTTGAGGACGGTAACACCGGCATCGTGACCATTACCTGGGATCCCGTGACCACCGACCGCGACGGCGTGGAAATGCCCGCCGAGTTTATCGACTATCAGATTCTCGTCAACGGTCAGTATCTCGTTGCAACCGGCGCCGAGTCGCCCTATACCTTCCAGGCTTGCAACAGCGACGAGCAGCTTTATGTAACCTGCGGCGTAATCGCCAAGAGCAGCTACGGCTCGGGTACCGGCATCGCTCCTACATTTGTAGCCGGCGCACCTTACACATCATATTCCGAAAACTTTGTTGACGCTGTTCCCGCCCACGACATGCTCATGGGTGTCAACGCCCAGAAGCCCGCACGCTATGCACTGTATGACGATGAAATGCTGGCATTGACTCTCGGTATTTTCGATGGCGACGCCGACGGCACCGACGGCTGCTATATCGCATACTCCGACGAGGCATTTACGGGTGCTTACCTCGGCCTCGGCAAGTTTGACGTGTCGGCAATGGCCAAGCCCGCCCTCACCTTCTACACCTATTTCGGAACAATGGGTAACACCACGTCGACCAACGTGCTCGAACTCTATGTCACCAACGAGAACAACGAAGACGAACTCGTTTGTGTCTACAACATGGGTGACCATTCCGATCTCCAGGGCTGGCAGAAGGTTACCATGCCCCTCGATGAATTCAAGGGCAAGCAGCCTGTGCTGAAGCTTTACTCGACCATCATCAACATGCCCTATGTCCTCGTTGACCACATCGCTCTTAATGATGTTGTCGCTCATGACCTGAGTGTCTGCGGCCTCTCGGCACCCGCCGTTGTCAAGCCCGGCGAGGAAGCAACCTTCACCGCCACTGTTGAGAACAATGGTAGCGAAGCTACAGAAGCCGCTACTGCCGTGCTTATCGTGAACGGCAACAATGTGGCAGAGGCTGCTGTTCCCGCTCTTGTAGCCGGCCAGTTTGTAAAGGTTGACTTCAACTATGCCCTCAGCATCCTCGACGGCGAGGAGGTTGAAGTAGCAGTCAAGATCATGGACGCTGACGACAACACGGCCAACAACACCTCGGAGACCGTAGTCATCACCAACAAATTGCCCAAGTTCCCCGCTGTTAACGACCTCAGCGGTGAAATCACCGACAATGGCAGCGCTACACTGACCTGGAGCGAACCTCAGGGTGAAATGCCCGCAGAGGAGCAGACCGAGTCATTTGAAGACGCTGAAGCCTTTACCCATAGCTACGGCAACTGGACATTCGTAGACAACGACGGCAACGTCGCCGGCAACTACGAAGGTCTCCCCGGCCTCGAAGACTACAGCGGCCCGATCGTTGTCAACGGCAGCTCTTATCCTGTATTCCGTGCCTACAACGGCAACAACTGCATCGTCTTCACCGCATCTGAAGAAGGCGTGACCGATGACTATCTCATCTCGCCCGAGCTCTCAGGCGACGCACAGACCGTCAGCTTCTATGTACGCGGCTATGACACATACGGCTACATCTACGAAAGCTTCAAGTTCCTCACCTCGACCACCGGCAACGCTGTAGAGGACTTCACCGAACTTCAGTCGGGCCAGGATTGCAGCTGGATCAGCGGCCGCGAGTGGAAGCACTACAGCTTTGACCTGCCCGCCGGCACCACCTACTTTGCCATCAGCTACTGCCCCGAAGAATACTACGGTATCGCCCTCATGGTCGATGACGTGACATTCACCCCCGGCGACAGCGGCGAGCCCCTCGAGCTCATCGGTTACAACGTATACCGCTCGCAGGTACTCCTCACCGAGCAGCCCGTAACCGAAACATCATTTGTCGACACCCAGGTACCCGAGGGCGAGAACGCCTACCAGGTGACAGCTGTTTACAACCGTGGCGAATCGGCCGGTTCCAACAGCGTGGTACTCAAGAAAGCCACCGGCATCGTCAATGCCAATGTTGACGGTCTCGCCGTTAGCACAGGTGTTAACTGCATCAATATCGTGGCTGCCGAGCCCGCCGATGTCCAGATCTTTGCTGTCGACGGCACTCTGGTAGCCTCTGTCAAGGTCAACGGCGCCGCAACCGTCAACGTTGCAGCCGGTCTCTACATCGTTTCGACTGCTAACGCTGCACATAAAGTCGTAGTAAAGTAAACTGATTACATTCCCTCATAAGCGTCAGGGTGGAGACTTGGTTCTCCACCCTGATTTTTTTGTGCCTCACCGTCGCTGCCGGGTAACCTTCGGGGCGCGGGGTTCTCGCCGGATAATGGGGAGAAGAGAAAAATGTGAAAAAATTCGCTTTTTTTTGCACTTAACAAAAAAATGATTAATTTTGAGGCTCAAATGCCTTAACCAAGAAATATTATACAATGGAAATGCGTGACCCTGCTTTGGAGCCCGAACAACCCCAAGCTACCCCCCTCTCGACAGAAGCTGCCCCTGAAGACAGCGCTGTAAATGCAACAGCTGAAATTGAAACAGTCGGTGATCTCGATCCCGAGGAAGCCGCTGAGGATGAAATGACAGATGGAATCGATGACGAGCAGGTCGCCACGGGTCTCACCCGAGAGGCCGTGGTGGAAAACGCCCGTGCGTTGCTTGAACGCGACGCAGCCGAGATCACGGCCGACGATATCCGTCGCCTGCGCCAGCAGATGAACGCATTGCGCCATGAATGGGCCGAAACCGAGACCGAGGTTGCGGCCGACGAAGAGTTAACCGGACTTTTCAACGCTATCCGCGAGAAGAAAGCCGCTCACACGGCCCTCATCGAGGCTGAGCGCGTTGCCAACCTTGAACGCAAGGAAGCGATTATCAAGGAAATCAACGCTCTTGCCGAGGATACTGACAACGTCAACCGCACATTCCCCCGCTACCGCGAGCTGCAGGAAGAATTCAACGCAATCGGCGAAGTTCCCGCAACGGAAGATACCGCCGTGTGGAAGCGTTTCCAGGATGCCCGCGAGCACTATTCCGATAATCTTAAGATAAACAAGGAACTCCGCGACTACGATTTCAAAAAGAACTTCGACAGCAAGCAGTTGCTCCTTGACGAGGCACAGACCCTTGTCACCGAGGACGATGTAATCGTAGCGTACCGTCGCCTGCAGGAACTCCACAACAAGTGGCGCCGCATAGGCCCGGTTGCCAAGGAATTCCGCGAAGAGATATGGGAGAAATTCAAGGCTGCCTCGGCCGAGATTAACAAGCGCTATCAGGCTCACTTTGAAGCCCGCAAAGCCCGCGAGGCTGAGAACGAGGCCGGGAAGGCCGCCATTATCGCCGAGCTCGAGGCTGTCGACCTCGACTCGATCAAGTCCTTTGCCGCCTGGGACGAAGCTACCCGCAATGTAATGGA
>CAYVTB010000086.1:0-8668 GCA_964454365.1 uncultured Bacteroides sp.
TGTGGTCCAAGGGCAACCGCTTTGACGAGTACACCGATCAGGAATACCTTGACCGTCGCAGCGACTACGAAGCCCTGTTCTTTATCGACAACGAACTGGGCTGGTATGCCGCCATGGGCATCTATATAAACGGCTGGGCCGTGGTGCCTCCGCAATCCTCCGTACAATAATCTTCCGTCACAAGCCAAGATGAAAAATTACATCATACTCTTCTTAACGGCCATATTATTGACAGGATGCTCCCTCATCATGGAGTACCCGGATGATCCCGTGCCCGTGGAGGAGAATGATGAATTTGTGAATCTCAGTTTCAACATCGTGCTTCCCGTTGCCGTGGAGTCGCGCGCCGATAATTACCATGACGAAACTGGGAGCGAAAATCCGGCGTTGGAAGATAAGATTTATGCCGACGATTTCATTTTCTTTGTCTATGCCGGCACCGTCTCGACAGCTGAATCGGATTTGGCATTTATAGCAAAAGTAAACGGCGATACCCCGGCGACAGATCCCGACGTAAGTATCTCAGGGGGCGTCGGGTCATATATCGTGAGGATTTCGATAGCGAAAAAAGATTTTCTTGAAGCAGTAGGCAACGACACCGAGAACGTGGTATTCAGAGTCGTGGCCTTTGCAAATACAAAAAAGGTGCATAACAATATTCAGGCAGTCGATTACGCAACTTTCGGAAAACTGATTGCGACGGCCACGGAATGGAATTTCAGTATATTAAGATATGTGTATCAGGGAACAGGGGGAATGCAGCTCACGCCGCGAATTCCGATGTACGGCACGACCCGGTTTGTCGTAACCCGCAACCGCCTCGACAAGTCGACGATGGCCGATCCCATCTGGGGCGAGAATCTCTACCTGCTGCGCTCGCTGGCAAAAGTTAAAGTGATTGACAATATCACCGGGCGCGACGACAAAGGGCTGCCTCGAGTGGAAGTGGTAACTTTCCACGGTCTGCCCAACGCATATATGCTTCCTTATAACGCCGCTTCCTACACCAACGGATATCAGGTGGAGACGGCGCGGCCCTATACGATTATTCACGACACCATGGAATTGGGTCTTCTCCCGAGCTCACAAAACGTGGCCGGTAACCCCGGCAATTTATGGACAGGATATATCACAGAGCAGGCAACGGCCGATTGCAAGATAACGATCCGTGTTACCTATGAGACCGACGCCGACGGGAATCCTGCCGTATATCAGGATTTCGACGTGTCGATGGCGGGGTACAACGGTCACTCCTTTTCCGAGACATTCGGCGAGTATATCCTGCGCAATCACATCTATACGCTGTCGGTTACCGGAGTTTCATCCTCGACGATGACCTTTAATGTTGCAGTCAAAGACTGGAAAAAGATTGAATATGAATATGAATATTAAGTCGCGATATTATCTCATAGTCATTGCTTTGATCCTCGGGATGTGCACGGCATGCAGCGGGGACGACTTCGACATTCCCGGTCATGGCTCCAAGGACGGCCTCACGCTCAGCGTGCCTGTCTCGGGCCAATTCACATCGCGCGCGACCGATGCCACCGTGGACGAGCTCGCCTATAACTCCCTCACGTTCATCGCCTATCCCAAGGACGGCAGCAAGCCTTATGTGGAGTATCTCACACCCTCGACGGGGACACTTACAGTCGATCCAACGTTCCGCAGCTACAACCTCGGTCTACCGCGCGGAACTTATCGGTTTTATCTGCTGGCTAATTTCATGCCGAGTGGAACCGCTGTCCCGCAGACCGAGCAGGCCCTGCTTGAGGCCGAGGGGAGCGCGGTCTATGCGGTACCCGACGGGTACACCTGCGGGCTGCCAGTGACAGGCTTGCCGATGTCGGCTGCCCACAGCGATTTCTTCCTTCAGGACGAAAACGGCTCGCAGGCGCTCCCTGGAGATGCCGACGGCTACTATTATTATGACGGCCAGGGCGGTAGCCTCTATGCCGTGCTGACGTTTATGTTTGCCAAGATCACGGTGAACGCTTCCGATGCAGCCGGAGAGACGGCGACGATGACCGACATTGAGGTGCATAACCTCTCGGAGCGCGTCCCGGCGTTCAGGGTCGACGGCTTTGATTACGGAACGGAGAGCGGCCCGATTGCCTTGGGCGAGACCACGAGCGCTGTGTTTTATGTTCCGGAGCGCTATGTCGCGGCCGACGCGCCTGAGTCCCAGACCTCGGTCTCTTTCAAGATCGGCGACAGCGAGATAAGGCTGCCACTGGGGCAGACCGTCGACCAGGAAGCCGGAAACAAATACGAGCTACCGGGCGAGGACAGCTACCGCTTCATCGCCCGCGGCATGCACTACAGCTATAAGCTTGTCACCCGCGACAACATAATTCTTGAGGTCGAGGACTGGACGCCCGAGGAAATCGCCGCCGCCAACGCTTCGGTGTTCCTCCACGTTGAGAGTCAGGTTTATCCTATCGCCTCGGGCGAAAAAACGGCGATATGGTTTGACTCAAGCGCTAAAGACGTGAAGATCGAGTCACCCAAGTTTGATGGTATATCATTGTATGACTACTCGATAGACCCGAACCAGGACACCATCCGCGTGTGGGTCAACGACACGATCCCGTCGTCGAGGTTTAACGAAATCAAGGAGAGCATCCAGAACGACGAGGGCAAGTATGATTACTTCCACATCGTGGCCGGTAATATCCACAAGAGAATCCAGGTGACGCCGCTGAAGCTTGAATACTTCCTCGACGTTGACCCCGAGAGCATGTCGATCATCGTGTCGCTGCGCGTGGCCTCGGGCGAGTATGACGGGACGTTGCCGGTGTCGATCCACACCAATTATCCCAAGGTGAAGGTGACGCCGGGCGACGGGTGGAACTCGTTGCCGACCGATGCTCCCGACGCATTGCAACTTATCAATCCCTTCGGGCTTCCGGTCGGAGGGGAATCGGAAGCCGACGTTGTAAACGGTTATGCTGACTATAAAGTCGCTTTCAAGGGTCTCAACTCGAGTTACAACGTGTGGAAAGACGACCGCACGCTGACGTTCACGGTCACGGGCCTCGACGACAGCGGGCAAGAAATGGAAACCGTACCGGTCACAGTCTCCATCGTCCCAAATATTCTCAACTACAAGATTCATTTCAAACCACTGCTCGAAAACTGGCAGTCCCCGCATATCTATGTGTACCAGTGCCTTGAATTCCCGGCCGATTACACCCCGGAGTTGGCATTGCAACCGATAGGCTACCAGGTGATAAGCAGCGAGGTCGAAATAAACTATTATGCAGCGTTGGAATATTCTTTTACGGGGGCAATGGCCTTCCGTGGCTGGGATTACCCCGGTAATTACTCATTGCTTTACAATTCCGATGGGACTCCAAAGACATTGTCCCTTTCCCGTGCAGAAGGTTTCTACTATTTTGACGATAAAGGCATCAACGATTCTTGGAGCGCGGAGTACCGCAATACTACGAGGTATAATTTTAAAATGGACTTTGCTGCTGCGCATCGCGAAGAAATTAATAATGGCGAGTGCAGTTTATGCACTTCGAGCCCCAACCTTTTGTGGCCCGGTATAGGTATGAAGAAAGAGGAGAATGGTTGGTATGAATTTGAACTGACAGGTATCGCCACTCCCGGTAAAGCGTTGATAATGTTTGCTGATGGACATACCGCAAATAAAGTTGTGTTGCGTTTTCCGGGCGCCAGTGCGCCGGGTGTTCCCTTGTTTGATTATCCATCTAAAGAAGGATGGATTCTCTATGACGGCATTGTAGGTGACCGCATCTATAATCAATTCTATCCTTATAATCCCGAGGAGCAGTCCATTGAATATCGCATTTACTGGCCTAAAAGTACCGGTATGAAACAGTTTTATGCATGGTTTGATGGTAAAGCAGACCCGAGCTGGGTTGATCACGTCTGGTCAGGTGGCCAATTTACCGGAGAAGCTGAAGACTATTATTATTGCGATTTCAAGACCTGCGTTTATGATGCAAAAATAGGCATCCAATTCCACACGGGGAATTCTTCGCTTCCTCCGATATTTACGACTTTATCGGTGTTCGTTCCTATGAATGTAGGTGGAAAAAATATAAGATGTGCATTCTTTGAACCGAAAAATAATAGTATGAATTCCGGTAGTCCGCTTAATTTGCCGACATATCGTATTTATTGGCCTCAAAGTATGGATCGGCCCCAGTTCTATTCTTGGCTATGGGGAACGGAAACTATGATCGGACCTGCATGGAATGAAGGTCTGGCCTATAATGTGAAAAACGGATTCTATTACTATGATTTCAAGACAACATATTCTAATGTTGAGATAGGTGTTATCTTCCATCGCGATGGTAATAAAACGGATGATCTCTCAACGAGGTTGTCAACTTTCAGGGATATTGACGGTATAAAGTGTGCCTACTATACAAATGAAAATAGTAGCAGTTTCTATCCCGGCTTACCAACGTTCACCAAGGGCAATAAATACAGGATTTATTGGCTTAAGGAATCAGGCGCGAGGTATCTGAATATGTGGCTTGTCAGCACCGTTGGGCGCCCCAATGAGGGTGTAACCGGCTGGCCACCCGCGGAATGTACCGGAGAGACCGACCGATATTATTATTTTGATTTTAATTTCGACCAAGATCTCAACCCCGCTGAATGGCGATTCTGTTGGTATTTGTATTTGACGAGTAATGGGAGCTCTCCGGTTGAATTGGCAGGTAATCCGTATAATTCTACCTGGTTCCTTAATCAGTTCCTATATGACTCCTCGGTCGACAGAAACTGTGCTGCACTAAAAGGGTTCACTTCTTCTTCCGAGTTGGTTTCAGGTGCTCCGGTAAACCAGTGATTTGTTTAGTTTATGTTTAGAAGATTATTGACATATATAATTGTGGCGGTGGCGATGGCGGCGTGTTCCGACATGCCCGACATCAAGCACATTGACCCGGTTTCTCCCGACGGCGAGGTGACTGTGACTCTCAGCGTTCCCGCGGCGGTCGTCGTGGCGTCCCGTGCTATCGAGGTCGACCCCGAGTTTCAGGTTGACAATGTGGACGTCTTTATATATGCAGGCGAGGATGCTACCGCTCCGTTACAGCATGTTGCAGCGTCGTTGTCGACGTCCTCCGGTGGCGTGCCCCGTCTCGAACAACTGTCCGCTACCAAGCTGAAACTCAGCTTTAAACTCGATAATGACCTGCGCGGCAATGAAAATCTACGCTTTTACTTCGTTGCCAACAGCAGGGAGGCTCTCGCGGGCACCGAGACAGTCAATGATCTCAAGGACAAGCCGGTTGACGAGCTTGTCAATGACAGCGAGCACTTTACAATGAGTGGTAGTGCTCTTTACAGCGATATTGCTGCCGGGGAGACCGTGAGTCTCTACCGCAATGCCGCCAAGGTGACCGTCTCGACGACTGTTCCCGTTGTGGGCGAGTCGACGGTCTATTATCCTTTCGAAATCTTTGGAGCGTCGTCGTCATCATCGCTTCTTGCCGGGCTTTTAGGCATCAATTGGCCGGCCGAGGCCGTCGGGTCTTACCCCGAGGCGATTGACAACCCGCTGAAGGTCTACTTTCACGCCACAGGCAACGGCGAGGCCGATGATAAAATAGGCGGCAAGCTATTTGTAATCACCAAGTTTTCATATAACGATGCCGAATACTACTACCGCCTCGATTTTGCGAAGAAGGACGACGCGGGCGTGCTGCAGTATATCTCGACGCTGCCCAATCATTGGTATCAGTTTGTCGTCACAGAAGTCACAGCGGCAGGCTATTCCACCCCGGCCGAGGCGGCTCTGCATCCTGAAAACGGTGTCAAATATGAGATCCATGACCACTGCATGGAGTCCTATGATATGACGAGCGACGGCTATCGCGAGCTGGGTGTGAGCCACACGATCGAATATGCCTCCGACGATGAATCATCTGCCGAGGATAAATATCTCTACATTAAGCTGTTCTCGCCTCTTGAGGATGAGTTGCCTGCAACAGCCGCTGAGGTGAAGGACTTCATTACCGTCGCCGAGCCGTCGTGGCTTGAGCTTGCCGAGCCTGAACTTGTCACGGACGGTGACATAATCGGCGTCGAAGGAGCAGCGGGCGATCACAACGATCGTGGCCGCGTCTATCGCATGAAGCTCAACTTCCTGCCGACGACCGAGATCGGCACTATCTATAACACGATTACCGTCAAGTGGATGGGACTCGAGCGCGAGGTCGCGGTCGTGTGGGTCAGGAAATTCAATGGTGAGAAGGTGAGCTCGGCCAAGCTGTCAATGAAATATGACTCGACAACCGTCGATATCGACGACTACTGGACTTTCCTCACCAGTACCGATGACCCGACGGCACTTGCCTACACGGTTGGTAATCTCTGGGGTATTCAGCCTGATTTGAACAATGGGAAAGTCCGCAACCACGGCTTCCATTTTCCGGTGATGTATGGTACCGGCGGCAGTAAACTGGCCACCTACAGCTATAATCTGACATTCGACGAGGAGCCTTCTCTCGCGAGAAACAACGTGACTGACGTCAAGGTTACCTCTACTGACGCCAACGTGACGGCAACTGCAGTTTCCGGCGGAGAATATTACACCTACACGATAACCCGCAGCAATGCTGACGGATATGACTACAAGGTGGGCGACATCACCTTTACCTTCACCCTCCGGGACGGCTCCAAGGAAGCCTATTCGTTTAAGACCTACCACACCGGTTTCTTCCATAAAGGCAATGTAGCACTGAAAGACTATGAGCTTGACGGCCCGATGGATTATGATAATTATTTCTATTATGAGGTGATTCCGGTGGTAGTCGACGGCAAGAACCGCTACATTCTAGACCGCAATCTCAGCGCCAAGTCGGCCCAGGATTATGTGCGTGATGCCGACGGCTCGACCGTTGGTGGCAATCCCAATGCAGCAGGGGGCTACTACATAGTGGCTCGCCAGGTAGAATATTACACTGATCCCGAGATGATTGCCGGTATCGCGCCGCCGGGATATGACATCCCGACCAAGGGCGTCTGGGACGCCATCCGCCTGTCGACCTCGTTTCACTCCGAGGCCACGGGCACCTATTATCAGGCTTACTATGATACGGGTAATCCCCTTACGGGTTATGTGTATTTTCCCAAGTCGATGTTCTACAGAATTGACAACGGCGGCATCACGGGCGAATCGCGCTCGGGCTACTACTGGACCCAGACCCCGGCAACCGGTACTGAAAAACTGGAGATCGGGCGCTGGCTGCAGATGTTTGTCCTCACGGGTGGCTCGACGACCTTTAGCAGCGGCTATGTGCTGAATATTGATAATCAGACCAATCTTGCCTATGCATGCTCTGTGAGATGTATTAATCGCCTGGCCGATGAGTCAGCGGTTCACCGCACCCACTTCAATGTGAGCGGCGCTACCCACGTCTTCCTTTATACCCTTGAGGGCGACGTTCGCACCCCCACGACCGCCTGGCCCGGCCATGCTATCGGGAACTATGCTACGATGGCGCCGGGTAACGACAACTGGTTTGGCTTCACCTATTCCTCCTCGCAATTTCTCCCTGAAAACCTCTATGTGATATTTAATTTCGTCGATGTCAACGGTATAATCCACTCCTATAGTTGTGATAAGGATGGTAATACAATCAAGACGACCGATATGAGCCCCGGCGAGATGACAGGTTGGAAAGTCACGGACGGCAATTACGAGGCTCTCAAAAGTGAAAATGTATATAATATTGACGGAAAGACGCTTTATCCCACATCTCACACGGCTCTGGGCAACTGGTGGCGGTGTGGAGATTCCGGGGATGTACCCTTTGTGCACAATTATTACACCGACCCTTCGCAGAGATCTTATATCCGATTTTAATGAATTAAGGTACAGTTAATTTTCTATGAAATAAGGCAAATTTCTGGCGGGCCGATTACCTTCTTGCCTGTGCTCGCCGACTTGCCTATAATCCATCAAATGGATTCCCGGAATGCCCCTGTTGTGAAACATGGGCATTTTTTGTTGCCATACCCCGTGGTGTGGTGCGGTCGCGGGGTAGGGCGCCCGCGGCCGGATGGCCCACCCACGGAGTGGCGCCCCGAAGGGTCGCCGAATATGAATAGCCCGGCCCACCGAAGGTGTGCCGGGTTGATGGGGCAGAACCAAGCCCGGGCGCCCGAAGGCCGCCGACTAAATCAACGGGGGCGCGGTTGGTATAGTCGGCGGCCTGCGGGCGCCTTTTCACGCAACGATCCTGTTCCCCGAGCGCCTACGGCGATCGGGGCTACACATGTTCGGCGGCCCTTCGGGGCGCCCCATCCCCGGCCGCTGCGCGGCCGCCGATTTTCGACCCTCTTCGAGGGTATTTCGGGTAAAAATGTACAAAAAATCAAATATTAACATTTTTTAACGGGGGGGGGTAACTTTCTTGCAAGTATTACTTACCTTTGCACCGAAATATATTTTAACATGGCCAAAAACGGCCGGAGAAGACTAAAAAATCACTTTGCGGTCAAAAATCACTTGTTAACACATGTATTCCTTCTTTAATCTTTTTGTATAACCAGGGTTTAATCTGTCAACAAATAAATTAAGTTGAAACGCAGCCTTGCTGTGTCGATCAACCTTGAAATTTTGAAAAAGAACCATCATAGCCATGGCGTGGAATAAATTAACTGCTAAGATCAGATA
>CAYVTB010000087.1:0-8659 GCA_964454365.1 uncultured Bacteroides sp.
ACTCCTATGCCGCTCTCGAGGAAATGAAAGACCACGTTCAGGGTCTGCTCGACAAGCTCGGGCTGCCCTGGCATATCCTGCGCCTGTGTGGCGGCGATATGTCGTTCACATCGGCAATTACCTTTGACTTCGAGGTGTGGTCAGCCGCTCAGAAGCGCTGGCTCGAGGTGTCGTCGGTTTCCAACTTCGAGACCTACCAGGCCAACCGCCTCAAGTGCCGCTACCGCGGAGAGGATAAGAAAACTCACCTGTGTCACACGCTCAACGGCTCGGCCTTGGCTCTCCCCCGCATCATGGCCGCCTTGCTCGAGAACAACCAGACCCCCGAGGGCATCGTCGTTCCCGAGGTCCTGCGCAAGTACACCGGTTTTGATTTAATCAATTAATCTTATAATGGATATAGACCCTTTGCCGGCCGCCTGGCCGGTTCAATTTATGGTGATGCAGATTGCTGCCGACAGCATGTCGGCAGCAGCCATCATCGCCCTTGTCCTGGCGGCCCTGTGCCTGCTGATTTCGGGCTTTGTCTCCGCCAGTGAAATTGCATATTTTTCCCTTACTCCCCAGCAGCTTGAAGATCTCGATGAGACCAGTCAGGGTCCCGGCGTGAGACGCCTGTTGGCCGATCCTGAGCGCCTGCTGGCGACAATTCTCATCGCCAACAATCTCGTCAACGTCACCATCGTCGTACTCACCAACTATGCCCTCGGCCCGGTATTCTCCGGGATGAACGAGATTCTGAGTTTTGTACTGCAGACGGTTATCCTGACGTTCCTGATACTCCTTTTCGGGGAAATCCTTCCGAAGCTTTACAGTACGAATTATCCCGAGAAATGGGCCCGCATGGCCCTTCCCGGCATAACGTTCATCAAGAAGCTGCTGTCGCCCTTTGCCCGTGCTTTAGCAGGCTCGACTGCCCTTGTCCATCGCATAGTAACGAAGCAGACCCCCGAAATCACCACCGACGAGTTGAGTCACGCTCTCGAGATTACCTCGGGCGCCACCAACAGCGACAAGGAAATTCTCGAGGGAATCCTGCGCTACGGCGACACGCATGCCTCGGAAATCATGACCCCCCGCATCGATATCACCGACCTCGACGAGAAGATGCCGTTCAGCCGCGTGATGAAGGTCATCATCGAAAGCGGCTACTC
Organism: uncultured Bacteroides sp.; assembly: GCA_964454365.1. Lineage (GTDB taxonomy): Bacteria > Bacteroidota > Bacteroidia > Bacteroidales > Muribaculaceae > CAG-873. Next base: position 1,155 of record CAYVTB010000087.1, read on the forward strand.
GCGCATTCCCGTCTACAGCGGCAGCGAGGACAACATCCGCGGCATCCTTTTCTCGCGTGACCTGCTTCCCTATATCGGGAAAGTCGATGATACTTTCGAGTGGCAGACACTCCTGCGCGAGCCCTATTTCGTGCCCGAGTCGCGCATGATCGACGACCTTCTCGAGGACTTCCGCAAGCGCAAGCAGCACCTGGCGATAGTAGTCGACGAGTATGGAGGCACCCAGGGTATCGTGACTCTCGAGGACGTCCTGGAGGAAATCGTAGGTGACATCGACGACGAGTATGACACCCCCGACACGACCTACAAGCGCCTGCGCGACAATACCTACGAGTTTGAGGGCCGCACGCTGCTGACCGACTTTTTCCGCATTACCGGCCTCGACGAGGAAGATTATACCGAGGTGGCCGACGATGTCGAGACGCTCGCCGGCATGCTCCTGGCTATCAAGGGCGATTTCCCCCGCGAGAAGGAGCCGCTGGTCTATGGTCGCTGCCGCTTCCTGGTGCTCGATATTTCAGACCACCGCATCACCAGTGTCCGCGTCAAGGTGATGCCCGAGGTTCAACAGTCATGAAGTACCTTTTAACAGTACTTGCTGTAGCCCTGCTGATTACCTCATGCAGCGATCAGCAGAAGCCCGTGCCACGGCGCACGGCCTATCCGCGGCCCCCTCATCACGATACGGTGATGATTCAGACGCCCGACGCCCCTCTGCGCTTTGACGTGAACGCGGCCGCCACAGTCACCGCTCCTGCCGCCGGATGGCTTAATGTAGCCTATCCGGCCTATAATGCCGTGATGTATGTCACCTTCACCCCCGTTGATGAGTCGAGCATCGACAGCGTGCGCGTAAACCGCATGGAACGCCTGCTGCTCAATGCCGGAGGTGTTCCGGGCGAGCGCCGCGAATTCCTGAATGAAGCCGGCTATGACATTATGGTTTATACGGCCCGCGGCACCGCTACGCCGGTGCAGTTTCTGGCTACCGACGGAGAAACGACCGTCGTGAGCGGGGCGGTATATTTTTCCGATCCCCGCGCAACGGTGTCAACCGACTCCCTCGAGCCCTTTGTCAAGGCGATCGAAGGTGACGTGCTGCGCTCAATGAAGACTCTCGGCAGCCGATGATTACTTTGATTTTCAAGGGCTCGACCTGCGTGGCATTGGCGCCGATAGACAGGAAAGACGGAGAAAGTACCGCTGACGCCGCGCGACGGGCTGTCCTTGAAGCTTTACATTCCATTCCGGGTTGCCGTGATGCGGAGATCGGTCACAACCCGGCGGGAGCCCCTTTCATTCCGGGTAAGAATTTGTTCATCAGCGTGAGCCACAGTCGGTTGACTGCAGCCGTGGCGGTTGATTCCCTGGCGGAAATAGGCGTCGATATAGAGGAACCTCGCGAGCGACAGCTTGAGCGGGTTGCCCCCAGGGTATTGTCAGAGGCTGAGTGTGGCGTTTTCAACACGGCTGAAAGGCTGCTTGAGGCCTGGACCCTCAAGGAGGCGCTTTATAAGGCGACCGGAGGAGCAGCACCTGACTTCATAAGGGATATACGGCTGCCGATGACTCCCGGTGACTTGGCTACGGCCGCGGGACGCGACTGCGAAACAGTGCTGAGCCGCCACATCGCCGGTCAACAGCTCACCGTGGTGAGGATCAAGGACGGGCTTTAGAAGCAAGGATGCGGTGCCCCACGCGGCAGTAAAGACACTTGCGTGGCTCGCAATAAGCGCGGCGCAGCTGGATCAGGGCTTGGGATGTAAAAGCATTGTCACAGGGAATACCTGCGTCGGTGAAAATCGAAACGACAGAATTTTTCTCGGGTGCCAGGCTCTCGAGAAGGTCCACGGCGGCTGAGCAACGGCTGTCCGAGCCATACTGCGTTCCGTAGGCATAGAGAAGTGGCACGACCGTGTTTATAATCAGTGAAGTCACCGAGTCGGTGCTTAGAGCCCGCGGCGCGTGGGCCGAGCGGCGCCCGAATGTGTAATGATTTACCCAGTATCCGCCAAGCTCAACCTTGAGCAGGCTGCGGGCGTCTTCCTCGCTGTTGACATGGATGAAATTGCGGCCGAATTCAAATCCGCTTATAATCATCGCTGCCAGGGCGGCGATGCGGCGGTGGGGGAAGTTGGGCGGTCTCATCCTCCCGAGGCGCCATCCCGGCGATTCAGGCGCCTTCAGGTTGTACTTGGCGCTGAGGAAACGGTAGTCCTCGCGCAGGCGGTCGATATACTCCCTGTCCTCGGCGTCGTCTACTTCCGTGTCAAGCAAGCCGGCTTGCCCGTAGAGGATAGCCTCGACAGCAGCGGTATCGTCGCGGTGCTTGAGCATGGCGCGCAGCGGAGTTGCAAAGGCGAGGCGCTCGAAGGGCTCGGCATTGGTGCTGAAGCCCAACGCACGGCTCAGGGTCACATAGGCCGTCGCCAGCCAATCGCCCCCGAGGCGCCGGTGGTAATCCATTATGCGATCGACCTTAGCATAGACGCGTTCATAGCCGAGAGCCGTGATCCAGTCTGTAATATATAAAGGAGAAATGGCTGCCAGCTCGGCCATGCAAGGCAGGCGCGAGGAAGTGTCGCTGACCATCTTCTCGTAGCGGGCGCGATAATCGGGTGTATAGGGAAGCACCAACTGAGGCACGGGACGCCCGTCGCGGCGGCTGATGACGGCGTCGTTTTCACCCACGACATGCAGGATCACGGTGTCATAGGCCGGGTCGAGATGATGACGGTGGCGGTGCCAGTCGCTGGCCTTGACGTGGATTTCCACGTTGCCGGCCCACATGTGCCCGTCAATCAGTATCTTGGCGTTGAAGAAATCGGGCCCGGCATCGTTGTTGCGTCTTCCCGGGTCTATCACGTTGACCGGCGCCCCCAGGGTGGTGAACATGTCACGACGCTCCCACAGCCTGTGTTCCCACAGGTATTGGAGGAGCATCTCGGCGCCCATGGGACGTCACACGAGTTTCGCAAACCCGGGCGGCAGGGGACATGTGAAGTTCATGTCGCGACGGGTCACGGGGTGAACGAATCTGAGGGTGCGGGCATGCAGGGCAAGCCTGTGGATGGGGGAGACGTCCGATCCGTAGCGACGGTCGCCCACGATGGGGAAGCCGAGGTCGGCCAGATGGACGCGGATCTGATTCTTGCGGCCAGTCTCGAGCTGGAGTTCGACGAGCGAATAGCCGCCGCGGGTCTTCAGGACTTCATAGAGGGTCACGGCTTTCTTGCCTTCGCGCGGGTCCTTGGTGGAATAGACCTCGTGGGCGGCGTTCTCGGCCAGATAGGAGCTTATGACTCCCTTGTCCGGATCGGGGCGACCCTTGACAATGGCGGCATAGCGGCGCTCGAGGACCATGTTGTTCCAGTTGTGCTGCAGCGTCTCCTTGGCTTCTACGGTCTTGGCAAAGAGCATCAGGCCGGATGTCTGCTGGTCGAGACGGTGGACGATAAAGAGCTTGTTGCGGGGGTCGACACGCTTCACATAGTCACGCAGCAGCCAGTAGGCGGTGCCTTCCTGCTTGCGGTCGGTGCCGACAGAGAGCAGTCCGTAGCCCTTGTTGACAACGATTATGTCGTCATCTTCATACACAATGTGCAGGCGCGGGTTGCGGAAAGTCTGAAACTCGCGTGAAGTGTTGACTTTCACACGGTCGCCGGCTGCCAGGGGCAAGTCCCAGCGGCGGGTGATGTTGCCGTTGACCATCACCTGATTGTGTTTCAGGAAGTCCTTGACGGTCGTGCGCTTGCGGTCGGCCATCACCTCGAGGAGATAGTCAAGCAGGCGCTCGCGGGGTTCCGCGGGGGAGAAGTTCAGAACCACATCGGGCTTGAACGGAGCGCGCTCGGCCCCGGGCTTCGTTGTGCGTTGGCGTGCCATGGATCAGGCTTTTTTGCGGGTGGTGCGACGGGCGGTCTTGGGCTTGGCAGGCTTTTCGTCCTGAGCCTTGACGATTTCAAGCGCTTCCTCCAGGGTGAGGGCCGCGGGATCTGTAACCGTCTTGGGTATCTTGTAGTTCTTGCCGGCGCAGGCTATATAGATGCCGTATCGGCCGTTAAGTATCTGGAGATCGGGCTTCTTGTCAAAAGTCTTGACAATGCGGCCGGCCTCGCGGTTGCGTTTCTCGTCGATGAGCTCGATGGCCTCGGGGAGGGTGAGGGATGCCGGCGGAACATCCTTGGGGATGGATACAAACTTGCCGTCGTGGCGCACATAGGGACCGAAGCGGCCAATGGCCACGGAGACATCCTTGCCCTCGTACTCGCCCAGCGAGCGCGGGAATTCAAAGAGCTTCAGCGCTTCCTCGAGGGTGATGGTCGACATGGACTGGCCCTTGAGAAGCGAGGCAAACTGGGGTTTCTGCTCGTTGTCGGCATCGCCGATCTGCACCAGGGGGCCGAAACGGCCGATTTTTACCGACACGGGACGGCCCTCGGGATCGGTGCCGAGGTGACGCTCGCCGACCTTGTGCTCGAGGCGCATGTTCATGGCCGTGTCTACACGGGGATGGAACTGGTCGTAGAAGGTGCGCATCTCGCTGTTCCAGGGAAGCTTGCCCTCGGCGATGTCGTCAAAGCGCTCTTCGACGCGGGCGGTGAAGTTATAGTCGAGAATCTCGGGGAAGTAGGCGGTGAGGAAATCGTTTACCACCACGCCAATGTCAGTCGGGATGAGCTTGCCTTTCTCGCTGCCGGTGATCTCTGAGTGGGTTTCTTCGGTGATCTTGCCGTCGGCGTCGGCATGAAGGACGGTGAAATCGCGGCGCTGACCCTCTTTCTCGCCTTTTTCGATATATTCGCGTGCCTGGATTGTCGAGATGGTGGGAGCATAGGTCGAGGGGCGGCCGATGCCGAGTTCTTCCATCTTTTTGACGAGCGAAGCCTCGGTGTAGCGCGGCGGCTGCTGGGTGAAGCGCTCGGTGGCAACCAGCTCGGCTGCGTGGAGCTCCTGGTCATGGGCGAGGCGCGGCAGTCTCACCTGCCCCGGCAGCGTGTCGCTCTCGTCGTCGCGGCCTTCGGTGTAGACGTGGAGGAAGCCGTCGAAAGTCACGACCTCGCCGGTGGCGCTGAAGTGGTCCTCGATTCCGGGAGAACTTATCTCGACGGTCGTTTTCTCGATCTGTGCGTCGGCCATCTGCGATGCGATGGTGCGACGGCGTATGAGGGTATAGAGTTTCTTTTCGCGGTCGTTGGTGTCGGCGGGAATCTCTACGGTGATGTCTGTGGGACGGATTGCCTCGTGGGCTTCCTGGGCGCCTTTGCTCTGGGTGTGGTAGGCGCGGCGGTGGAGGTAGCCCGGGCCCATCGTATTCTCGATCTCGGCGGCGATGGCGGTCATGGCCTCGTCCGAGAGGTTGAGAGAGTCGGTTCGCATGTAGGTGATATGGCCGGCTTCATAGAGACGCTGTGCCACCATCATAGTCTGCGCCACGGTGAAACCGAGCTTGCGGGCGGCTTCCTGTTGCAGGGTGGAAGTCGTGAAGGGCGCGGCGGGCGACTTCGTGAGCGGGCGGGTGTTGATTTCGCTGACGGTGAAATGTGCCCCTGCTGCCTTCTCAAGGAGATGGCGCGATTCCTCGGCCGATGACAGGCGGCGCGACAGGTCGGCGCGGAATTCTTCGCCGTCGGCCGTGGCAAAGGTGCCTACGACGCGGAAATAAGGCTCCGAGACGAAGTTCTTTATATCATTTTCGCGCTCCACGATCAGTCGCACGGCAACCGACTGCACGCGGCCGGCCGACAGCGCCGGCTTGATTTTGCGCCACAGCACCGGTGACAGCTCGAACCCTACGATGCGGTCGAGGACGCGGCGTGCCTGCTGAGCATCGACGCGGTTAATATCGATCGTGCGCGGGTGTGCGAGCGCGTTAAGGATGGCTTTCTTGGTGATTTCGTGAAAGACGATGCGGCGCGTAGTCTTCGGGTCGAGACCGAGGACTTCGGCCAGATGCCAGGCGATGGCTTCCCCCTCGCGGTCCTCATCAGACGCCAGCCACACGGTCTCCGCGTCGCGCGCAGCGGCCCGCAGCTGGTCCACAACTTCCTTCTTATCGGCGGGAATCTCATAAAGAGGCGAGAAATCGCCGTCGACATCTATGCTGAAACTCTTTGATTTCAAATCGCGTATGTGGCCATAGCTGGACATGACCTTATATTCCGGTCCGAGAAATTTCTCTATAGTTTTGGCCTTGGCGGGAGATTCGACTATTACAAGATTCTTCACCATATTCACATTAATTATATTGTAATTATATTGTTTTCGGTCGGCAAAATTAGTGAAAAACTTTATATATTGCCAACCGTGTAGTAAAAATAACAAATATTGTGGGAAAAAGTGGAGCAAAAAAGCGGGTTACTTGCAGGTTATTAATATGTTAAATATTGTTAAGAGAGTGATTATCAAGAATAAGGTGCAAAAAAGCGGAAAAAAATTTCGCTTATTCGGAAATGATTGTTAACTTTGCACCGCGAAAAAAGATTATTATCAAAAATCAAACATTTATTATTATGTCAGAAACTGCAAACCGCGTACAAGCGATCATCACCGACAAGCTCGGTGTTGCCCCCGAGCAGGTAACTGCTGAAGCTTCTTTTACCGGCGACCTCGGTGCCGATTCACTGGATACCGTAGAACTCATCATGGATTTTGAGAAGGAATTTGACCTCGAAATTCCCGACGAAGAAGCTCAGACCATCAAGACTGTAGGCGACGCTATCGCTTACATCGAGAGCCACCAGAAGTAAATCCGGGCCCCCGACCCATCTTCAAGAACCAAAATCGGAGCGCGGCCTGCAGGAGGCTGCGCCCGATTTATAATTAGCCCTTTGTGCCTCGGCGCGGGGCGACCCTGATCCTGCGGAAAAATACAAACCTATACCCACTCAAGCACATGGAATTAAAACGTGTAGTTATAACGGGCCTCGGCGCGATCACCCCTCTGGGCAACGACGTAGAGACCACCTGGGAAGCCGCTAAAAACGGCGTCAGCGGTGCCGGCCCCATTACTCACTTTGACGCTTCAAAGTTCAAGACACAGTTTGCATGCGAGGTTAAGAACTTCAACGGCGAGGAACACTTCGACCGTCGCAAGCTGCGCCAGCTTGACCTTTATGCCCAATATGCGCTCGTGGCAGCCCGACAGGCCGTCGCCGACGCAGGCCTCGCCGACAATGAGAATGTAAACAAGAATCGCGTCGGTGTAATCGTTGCTGCCGGCATCGGCGGCCTCCACACCTTTGAGGAAGAGGCCGGCTACTATGCCCTCAACGAGGAAAAAGGTCCCAAGTACAATCCCTTCTTCATCCCCAAGATGATTGCCGATATCGCTTCGGGCCACATTTCAATGGAATATGGCTTCCACGGCCCCAACTACGGTGTCGTGTCGGCTTGCGCTTCATCCAATAACGCTATCATCGACGCCTTCAACATCATCCGTCTCGGCAAAGCCGACGTGATGGTGACCGGCGGCGCCGAGGCAGCCATCTATCCCGCCGGCGTGG
>CAYVTB010000088.1:0-8576 GCA_964454365.1 uncultured Bacteroides sp.
TGCGGCGCACGGCGTGGATGAAATGGTTGCCGCCGATGGCGAGGCCGTCGCCGTCACCCGAAATCTGCCACACGGTCATCTCGGGATTGGCAGCCTTGAAGCCGGTTGCGATGGCTGCTGCGCGGCCGTGGATGGTGTGGAAGCCGTAGGTGTTCATGTAATAAGGCAGGCGCGACGAGCAGCCGATACCCGAAATGACAGCGGTCATGTGGGGAGGCACGCCCAGGGTTGCCATGGCCTTGTGGAGGGTGTTGAGGATAGCGTGGTCGCCACATCCGGGACACCACCGCACATTCTGGTCGCTTTTATAGGAAGCTGCTGTATAGTTGGTTTCCATAATTGTCAGGCTTGATGGATGAGACGTTCCAGGTTTTCCTTGACTTCAGTCACGGTGAAGGGCTGACCCTGGATTTTATTGATTCGCAGAATCTCGATGCCGGGGAGTTTGCTCTGCAGATAGTCGGCAAACATGCCTGTGTTGAGCTCGGCTACCACTACCTTCTTGTAGCGGCGGATGATCTCGAGAGCATTCTTGGGCAGGGGATTGATGTAGCGGAAGTGGGCCAGAGCGACGGGCTTGCCCTCGGTGTTGAGTTCCTCGGTAGCGGTGCGAAGGTGGCCGTAAGTACCGCCCCAGCCTATCAGCAGGGTGTCGGCGTTGCTGTCGCCCTCGACGCAGAGTTCGGGGATATCATCGGCGATGCGGGCGATTTTCTCGCGACGCAGATAGACCATTCTTTCGTGGTTGGCGGGGTCGGTCGAAATTGCGCCGGTGACGGCGTCTTTCTCGAGACCGCCAAGGCGGTGCATGGCGCCTTCGGTGCCGGGGATGGCCCAGTAGCGCACCTTGTTGTCCTCGCGACGGTCATAGGGGCGCCAGCCGGCCTGGAGGCGTTCGGCGGGAAGATAGGGAACCTTGATCGCGGGATATTCATCGTCCTCGGGTACGCGCCAGGCGCTCGAGCCGTTGCCGATGAAGGCGTCGGTGAGCAGGATGACCGGCGTCATGTGCTCGACAGCGATGCGGGCGGCTTCAAAGGCCATGGTGAAGCAATCGGTCGGAGTGGCTGCTGCGACTACGGCAAGAGGCGACTCGCCGTTGCGGCCGTAGAGGGCCTGCAGGAGGTCGGTCTGTTCGGTCTTGGTGGGAAGACCGGTCGAGGGACCGCCGCGCTGCACGTCGATGACAACCAGGGGCAGCTCGGCCATTACGGCCAGGCCGATACCCTCGCTCTTGAGCGCGAGACCGGGACCCGAGGTCGAGGTGACGGCAAGATTTCCTGCATATGAAGCTCCGATGGCCGAGCAGACGCCGGCAATCTCGTCCTCCATCTGGATGGCTTTCACGCCAAGGTCCTTGCGCTTGGCAAGTTCGTGCAGGATGTCGGTAGCGGGAGTGATGGGATATGAGCCCAGGAACAGCGGGCGACCGGCTTTCTGCGAAGCCATGATGAGGCCCCAGGCAGTGGCGGTGTTGCCGTTGATGTCGGTGTATACACCGGGACGGGGTTCCGAGCTTTCGATGCGGTAGGTCGATACAGTCGCGTGGATATTGGCGCCGTAGTTATAGCCGGCGTCGAGCACAAGCACGTTGGCGTCGTAGACGGCAGGCTTGCGGGCAAATTTCTTCTTGAGATGGCGACGGGCAGCTTCGAGCGGACGGTCAAAGAGCCAGCAGACGAGGCCGAGCGCAAAGATGTTGCGGCACTTGAGAACGCTCTTGGCGTCGAGACCGCTACCCTCGAGAGCGGCCTTCGTCATGGAGGTGACGGGCACTTCTACCACCTGGGCCTTGATGCCGAGCTCCTTGAAAGGTTCGTCGGTCTCAAACAGAGCCTTGCGCAGGTCGGCCTGGCGGAAGGAGTCGATGTCGACAATGATGACGCCACCGGGCTTGAGGAACTTTACATTCTGTTTCAGGGCGGCGGGATTCATGGCCACGAGAACGTCACAGAGGTCGCCGGGGGTGTGAACACCGACACCGACACTTACCTGGAAACCCGATACACCGCTCAGCGAGCCCTGGGGGGCGCGGATTTCTGCGGGATAGTCGGGAAAGGTGGATACCTGATTGCCGACTCCGGCAGATACATTTGTGAAAATGTTGCCGGCAAGCTGCATGCCGTCGCCCGAGTCACCCGAGAAACGCACAACCACCTTGTCGAGAACTTTTACATCAGTTTTCTCTAACATATCGATTTTAAGGTCATTTAGTGAGATAGGCGCAGCGGCGCCTTTTCAGCCGACAAAGGTAGGCAATATTTTTGAACCAAGCAATTTAAATGCAGCCAAAAGCATGTAAAAAACCGGGGCGCGGCCTCACGGTCGCCCCCCGGTCATTACCATAAAAATTCTTTATTAAAAAATCGGGTTTTTTACTTTACAATAACCTTGGTGGCAGTTGTGCCGGCTACCTTGACGTAGATGCCGGTGGTGAGCTGCGAAGCAGCCACGCGAACGCCCTGGAGGTTGTAATAAACAGCATCGGTATCGGCAGTAGCTTCGTCGAGATCGATTTCAACCACGGCTGTCATACCCTTGAGTACAGAAGCACCGGGGGTGGAGACAACGGGATGGCTGTCGGGCAGCGAGTAGACGCGGTAGCCGCCTTCACGCAGGTAGGTGTGGAGGTTGCCGGCAGCGTCGAAGCGCATTGTCGACCAGGTGTGCGAGGGTACTGCGAAGCTGTAGAGAGGAGTAAGAGTCGGAGTTACGCCGTTCCATTCTACAGAGCAGATAACGATCGAGTTGGCCAGAGCGGCAGCGAAAGTCTTGCCGTCCTTGGTGATGGCGATACCGGAGGTATTGTTGTCAATAACCTGAGCGGTTTCGTCGTCGGCCGAAGTCATTTCGATATCGTCGTCATCGGTGAGGATGTTCGAGATGTAAGCGAAGCAGGGAACAGAAGTCTGGTTGTTACCGGCACCGCGGATCTGGCTTACGAATACACCGTCGCCGTAGGTTACAACGTCAACGTTGGTGTTGGCGAGGAAGCTCTTGTAACCGATTACCTCGGGAGCCTCGGTGATGGTCCAGCCACCGCCAAGGTGATACTTAACGAGGGTGTTTTCGGTCGAGCCGCCGCCATTGAGACCTTCATGGTCTTCCGAGAAGGAGATTACCCATGTGTCATCCTTGGGACCTACGAAGCTGAAGCCTGAGAGGCCACCGCCGAGGTTCACGCCATTGTACATGAAGTGACCGGCGCCCTGCTTTGTACCTGCGAAAAGGGTGAAGGGTTCTTCATTGACATCAACGGGGTTGATGGCAACGATACCATAGCCTGTGTCGCCCCAGGTGCCGAGGCAAGCGTAGCCGTCGCGTTCGTCACCGCGGAGGGGGTTGGACTGGTTGGTGGTTACGCCACCGAGCAGAGTGTTGTTAACAAATGCACGCTCGGTAACCTTTTCACCGGCGGGGTTGTAGATGTCGACACCCTTGTTGGTACCGTGACCTACTACTGTGTAACCGAATGAAGCGGCTTCGGGATCAGTGATGGGAATTACGCTACCGCGAACGGTGAGACCGCTGGCATCAGCGCTTACGAGACCGGCCTGTGCGATGGGTTCGCTGACAACTTCAACGGCCCATGTGTAGGACTTCTCTGAGTCGAGATCGCTCTTGGCGATGACGATTTCGTTGCCGGTAGTCTTGACGGCACCAACAGCGTAAACGAGTTCGTCACCGTTTTCGTCGGTGAGGCGTACGTTAGCTTCGGGAGCGTCGCCGGTAACATCAAATGTAATGGTGTAGGCTTCTTCGCCTTCCTCAGCGTTTACGTTGTAGGCATATTCACGGCGGCCCTGGGGCTGCTGAACGCCCTGGGTTGTGAACTTGGTGATCTTGCCGTCGCGGAGGAGGTAGAGGTTGATCCAGCCTTCGATAACAGCACCGGTGAGGTCGTCTTTCTTGACGCAGGTTTCACCGCCGGCTGCCATAGAGGTGGTGGCAACGGGAGCGAGTTCTTCAGCAACCTTAACAATGCTGGGAGTAGCAGCGTTGAGGTTGGCGGTGATGTTGATCAGCTTGACGCCGGTTACATTGCCGTCTTCAACAGCGGGAGCTACTACGAAGGAAGCACCTGCATACTTGAAGATGCCTGCGCGGCTGTCGAGACCGCAAACGTCTTCGTTACCGTCAGCAACAACTTCGTTAAAGCCGTCGGCAAAGTTGTAGGAGCTGGTGCCGAGAACGGGGTCGATCTGAATAAACTGGAGGTCATCCAGGGGTGAGGGGAAGAGGTTGATGGTCTTGATAGATTCACCGATTGCGGGAGGAGTGACGGGCTTGAGGTCGGTTGCTGCGCCGGCTTCACCTGCAGTCACGCCGATATGGGTAGCGCGTAATTTGTAGTCAGGTTCGGTGATTGTGGGCATCGGGATGATGATGTGACCTTCGTCAGTAGTACCGCTGTAGGCAAAGCGTACGGGATATGCGCGGAACCAGAGACCGGAGTTCTGGGTTGTAACCCATTCTACGGGATCGCCGGTAGGAATACCCTTGGCGTCGTTCTCCCACTTGTAGATTACGAAAGTGCCGCGGCCGGCGTCGCCTGCCTGAATATTGCTTGCGTCATACTGGTTCTTGGTAGCGTTACAAGCGAGGAGGTAGCCGTCGGCAGTCAGCTGGATATCGCTGATAGCAGCGATGGAACCGGCAGCGCCTGCGGTCGATACTTCGGCGAGAACTTCCTTCTTGGCGAGGTCGTAAACGAGGATGGTAGCGACGGGCTGTTCTTCAACGGGAACGTTTGCAGCGATGGTGAGTTCCTTGTCAAGGGCGAGGATGTACATCTTGCCTTCGCGAACGATGGTGCGCTTAACGTTGAGGCCTTCGAGAGCGGCGATGGGCTCGTCGGTGTAAACGGCTTCAACATTGTAAGAGGGAGCGGGGCGAACAGATGAGTTGAAGGCCATGGGATCGGGATAGTTCTCGTAAACCACTTCGTCAGGAACCCAGTCCTTGTTGACAAGCTGAGCTACGGGATAAGAGATGTTGGCGGCGGTTACGGTAACTTCCACGGGATCGGCGGGAAGATACTGGTCGCTTTCAAAGGTGATGGTGTAGTCACCGGGTTCAACACCCTTGAAGACGAATGCACCGTTGTAGTTGTTGTCGGTGGTGTAACGGGCAACTTCAACATCGCCTTTCTTGAGGACTGCAACAACGCCGTTGAGGGGCATGAAGCGGTCGAGAGTAGCGGTATTGGGCTTGAAGTACTGGTCAACGAAGCGCTCGTTGGCGTCGCGGACAACACCGTAGATGTTGCCGGTAGCTTCCTTCTCGATGCCGAAGTAGTCGGCGATACCGTGAGCGTAAGCTACACCTTCCATAAAGTCAACGTCAAAGTTCATTGCACGGTGACGGGCTACGGTGTAGGTGTGGAAATAACCTTCTACGAGGAAGCCAGGAACGCCATGGTGGAGGACACCGAGGTAGCCGAAATAACCGGCCGCGTTTGTCCATGAGTTGCTTTCGCCATAGAAGTTGATATCACCACGGAGATTCTTGTTAGTCATCGAGTAGTGTGTCCACTGCATGTGGGGGTTTTCGAAAGCGTAACCCCAGCAGGCATCGGCCATTGCACGGCAAGTTGCCTGGAAGTCGGCATCTGATACATTATCGGGAGCCTTGTTAACGTCATCCCAGCCACGACAGAGGAACAAGGGATAGTTGGTGGTTGAGCCTTCGGAAGCTGCGTTTGAGTGAATCGAGATGAACATGTCGAAGTGGTTTGCATCGACTTCGGCAGCGATTTCACTGAGGCTGCGGTTATACCATTCCAGATCCTCGGGAACAGGAAGTTTTTCTTCTTTAAACTGGTTGGCAGTACCGTTGTCGTCATGGAAGGGACCACACTTAACGTGTGACATGACGATGTTGTTGCTCATATCGAGAGCGGCGCCGATCTGATGGCGGTCGCCGGTCTGGTTGAGGGTGGGATCAAATTTGAGACCGTAGGAACGGAGTGTTTCGAGAACGCCGAAACCTTTGCGAAGGTTGGTGTTAGACTCGAAGAAGTTGGTGGTATCAGTGTTGTGGCGGTCGTAAGCTTTGTGTCCAACGATAACGCAGGGGCGGTCATTGGGAGTCCACGAGCCGTGGCCGGGATTGATATACACGCGCAGTTCGTCAGCAGTCTTTGCGCCGGCGGTTGCTGTGGCTGCGAGAGCCAGCATGCCAATAAGTATCTTTTTCATAATGACGCGCGATTATTTAAGGTTGATAACATAGAGCTCGCCTGCGGCAGTGGTGAACAGAACGCGTGAAGCGTCGGCCGATACCGAAGGATAGAGAGCGATAACGTCGGAATTGGAGATTTCCTGGCGGGTGCCGTTGAGGTCGGAAACTACGATGCTGGAAGCGGTGTAGAATTCGCCGTTGTCCTGGTCATTCATACCTACAACGAGGTTGTTGTTCATCCAGCGGGGAGCGTGGAGACGACCGAGGTTGATGATGTTGCTGCCGTCGAGGTTGCATACAAAAGTTCCTGAACCGCTGAGGGTGTAGAGAACCTTGGTGCCGTCGGGGCTAACGGAAGGCCACAGGTAGGAGCCGCGGCCCTGGGGATCGAGAGTGTAGGTCTTGCCGCCTACGGTGATGTCGAGGTGACCGTAGTTGATTGAAGCTACGGGCATTGCCTGAGCCTTGGCTCCGCTGAACGACTTGGTGCGAGCCTTGCCGCCTTCAACGGTAGTGATACCGGCTGCGGAAACGCTTACACCGCTGTTGATCTTGCGGGAGGGCTTCAGGAGCTGGCTCTCGTTGCCGTTGTTGAGATCAACATAGCTGAGACCTGTGTAACGCAGGCCGTTGCGGAAGCTGGTTGTACGGAAAACAACATTGTTGCCGTCGGGGCTGATCATAACGCCCGAGGGATTACCGTTGCGGGTGATGACACGGGCGCTACCGTCCGAAAGGTTGACCTGATAGAGGTCATGACCACCCATCTCACCGACGATGGCAAACGTGCCGTCGGGGCTGATTGTCGCAACCTCGCTGCGGATGTCCTGAGAAGCTACGCGTTCAACTGAAGCGACTTCTACGAGCTGGGCCTTGCCGAGCAGGGCTACCGACAATGCAAAAGCTGTAATGAAAAGCTTTTTCATGCAGATAGAATTAAGGTTAATTAATTGGTTTATAGTAAAAAGTATATAATATTTCCTGTTTATTCAGCAGTATGCACACAATTTGTGCGGGACAAAACTACGAATTTTTTCGATACGATGGGACGTTATTAAACATTATTTAACAAAACGTAACATATTGACGTGGTGCAAAATCTGCGCCCGGGAGATTTTTTTTGCTCTTTTGAGAGAAAATTGTTAACTTTGCTGATTATGAAAGAACAGCTTGACTTTGACCAGGCCGACACCGCCCCGGTGACGGCCGCCGAATATACCGAAGAAGATATAAAGACGCTTGACCCGATGGAGCACATCCGTCGCCGTCCCGGCATGTACATAGGCAAGCTTGGCGACGGCTCGAGCTACGACGACGGCATCTATGTGCTTCTGAAGGAAGTTCTCGACAACGCCGTGGACGAGTTCATGATGGGCTATGGCCGCGAGATAGTAGTCGACATCGCCGACGGCGCCGTGGCCGTGCGCGACTTTGGCCGCGGTATTCCCCTGGGCAAGCTTGTCGAGGTTGTGTCGACGATGAACACCGGTGCCAAGTATGACAACAAGGTCTTCAAGAAGTCGGTCGGTCTCAACGGCGTGGGCCTCAAGGCAGTCAACGCCCTGTCAAGTTCTTTTGTAGTCAAGGCCGTGCGCGACGGCAATGCCCGCGAGGCATCGTTCTCGGAGGGCGTCCTCCGCGCCGAGGAAATCATCGAGGCGACCGACGAGCGCAACGGCACCTATGTGCGCTTTGTCCCCGACACCACCATCTTCCCGGGATATGCCTATCGTGAGGAATATGTCGAGGCCCTTCTGCGCAACTATACCTATCTCAACACGGGCCTGAAGATCGTCTTCAACGGGCGCACTTACGTCTCGCGCCGCGGCCTGCTCGACCTGCTCGAGCAGCGCATGACCCAGGACCCGCTCTACCCCATCATCCACCTCAAGGGCGACGACATTGAGGTCGCCATCACCCATGCCAAGCAGTACGGCGAGGAATATTATTCCTTTGTCAACGGGCAGCATACCACCCAGGGCGGCACCCACCTGACCGCTTTCAAGGAAGCTGTGTCGAGAACGATGAAGGACTTCTTCGGGCGTAACTTCGAGTACAGCGACATCCGCAACGGCATGGTCGCCGCAGTGGCCGTCAAGGTCGAGGAACCTGTTTTCGAGTCACAGACCAAGACCAAGCTCGGCTCGCGCGACATGGGCCCCGACGGCCCGACCGTGGCAAAGTTTATCGGCGACTTCATCAAGAAAGAACTCGACAACTATCTCCACCGCAATCTCGATATTTCCGAGAAAATCCTGCATAAAATCCAGGAGAGCGAGCGCGGCCGCAAGGCCATGACCGTCGTCACAAAGGCTGCCCGCGAGAAAGCCAAGAAGGTGAGCCTCCACAACCGCAAGCTCATCGACTGCAACGTGCACCTGAGCGACCAGCGC
>CAYVTB010000089.1:0-8460 GCA_964454365.1 uncultured Bacteroides sp.
ACAAAAACGACTTTACCGAAGCCTGCCTTCAAGGCATCATAGATGGAATAATCCATGATAGTCTCTCCATGAGGCCCGACGCCGTCAAGCTGTTTGAGGCCACCGTAGCGGCTGCCCATACCCGCAGCAAGAACAAATAACGTTGGTTTCATCTAAAGTATATACTTTTGGTTTTAATAGTTCGGACAGCAAAGGTACGAAATATTTTCCATTTAGCCACCGTTTTGCAACTGCAAGTAAGGAAAATAGCGCTAAAGAGATAGAATGTCGGCCAAAAATGCCAATCAAAGGACTGCCGAGCGGGCCATGAGGAGGGCGTCGAGGGCTGTGATGGCAGCCATGGCGCGGACGACGGCGACGGCGCGGGGGACGACGCAGGTGTCGTGGCGGCCTTGGGCCGAGATGATCACGGGACGTCCCTTGCTGTCGATTCCGGTGACTTCACGCATGAGCGTGGCGACGGGCTTGAAAGCGACGCGGAAGGTGACGGCACGGCCGTTGGTGATACCGCCCTGGATGCCGCCGGAATGGTTTGTGAGGGTCGATATGCGGCCTTCGGGGGTGCGGACAAAGGCATCGTTCATCTCGCTGCCGAGGCGGCACACGCCGTCAAATCCCATGCCGTAGTCAAAGCCCTTGGCGGCGTTGATGCTCATCATCGCCCGGGCGAGCATTGCCTGGAACTTGTCGTAGATCGGTTCTCCGAGGCCCACGGGGAGGCCCTGGATGACACCGTGGACGATGCCGCCGACCGTGTCTCCGGCCTGGCGCACATGCTGTACGAGGCGTTCCATCTCGGCTGCCTTGACCTCGTCGGGGCAGCGCATGGGGTTATTGTAGACGGCTTCCATGTCGCCGCGGAAGGTGTAGTTCTCGAGCTTGACATTTCCGATACGACCGGTGTAGGCGCCGACCGAGATACCCTTGCTCTCGAGGGCTGCCATGGCAAAGACGCCGGCAACAACGCGCAAGGCGGTTTCACGCGCCGAGGCGCGGCCGCCGCCGCGGTGGTCGCGGATGCCGTATTTGGCCTGATAGGTGAAATCGGCGTGGGATGGACGATAGACATCGCGGAGATGTTCATAATCCTCGCTGCGGGCATCGTCGTTGGAGATGGTGAAGGCGATGGGGGCGCCGGTCGTGACGCCGTTGTATATTCCGGAAAGGATCGTGACCTCGTCCTTCTCGTTGCGCTGAGAAACATTGGCCGAGGAGCCCGGTCGACGCCTCGACATCTCGAGCGCGATCATTTCGGGGCTGACAGTCACGCCTGCGGGCATTCCGTCGATTATACCTGTCATTGCGGGGCCGTGGCTCTCGCCTGCCGTGGTGAGCCGGAAGATATTTCCTATAGTATTCATGGTTCTTTGATAAGGTCAGTAACCGAGGCGCCGACATAGTCGATCAACTCGGTAGGGTTAATTTTAAGCTGGAGTCCACGCTGGCCGGCGCTCACATAGATGAAGGGATAGCCGGGAGCGGTGGAGTGGAAGAAGGTGGGAAAAGGTTTTTTCATTCCCACGGGAGAGCAGCCGCCACGGATGTAGCCGGTGATGTTCAGGAGATCTTTCATAGGAATCATCTCCACTTTCTTGAAGCCGGCCGCGCGGGCGGCTTTCTTGAGGTCGACTTCCTTGTCGCCGGGAATGACGCAGACGAGGAATTGTCCCGGGCCCGCGGTGAGGACAAGGGTCTTGAAAACGAGGGCGATGTCTTCGCCGAGCTCGGCGGCCACATGGGTAGCCGCCAGGTCGCTCTCATCCACGCGGTAGGGGATAAGGGAGTAGGGGATGCCTGCCTTGTCGAGAAGGCGGGCCACATTGGTCTTAACTGTTTTTCCCATTGCCTTGAAGATCTGCTGTGCCGGGCGGTTATACGCCCATGAGGTCGCGGTAGATGTCGAGAGCGTTCTTGATCTCGTCGGCGGTCGTTGCAACGTTGACCTGAGGCTTGCCTACGTCTTCAAGGAGGGTGAAGTTGACGCTGCCGGCCGTGGTGTTCTTCTTATCCTGAGCCATGCAGTCGAGCAGGAAGGCATAGTCATCGCAGTCAAAGTCAAAGGCATGGTAGTTGGTGCGGACATAGTCGGCAAACTTGTGGAGCGTGTCGGAGGGGAAGCCGAGCTTTATGTGGGACAGGACGAGGGCGACGACACAACCCTGGGCGACGGCGAAACCGTGGGGAATCGGGGCGCGGCGCTTCATGGCAAGCGACTCGAAGGCGTGGCCCACAGTGTGGCCCAGGTTGAGTGCCTTGCGGGCGCCGTTGTCGTTGAAGTCGTCCTCGACGATGCGGGCTTTCACGGCGACATTTTCTTCAAGCAGGGTGAAGAGTTTGGAGGGGTCGAAAATGGGGTATACAACGCTGTAGTTGAGCAGTCGCGCGAGCATTTCGGGACTGTCGAGGAGAGCGTGCTTCAGCATCTCGGCATAGCCCGAGAGGAGTTCCTGCTGGGGCAGCGTGACGAAGAATGCCGTGGATATGATAGAAGCCTCGGGCTCGGCGAAGGTGCCGATCTGGTTTTTGAGGCCGTCGAAGTTAATGCTGTTCTTGCCGCCGACCGAGGCATCGACCGCGCCGAGCAGTGTCGTGGGCAGGTTGATGAATTTCATGCCGCGCTTGAACGTGGCGGCTGCAAAACCTCCGAGGTCGGTTACCACGCCGCCGCCGACATTGATGATTACCGAGTTGCGGGTGGCGCCGAGAGCGCCGAGCTGTTTCCACAGGTCGCGGGCGGCGTCGAGCGATTTATTGGCTTCGCCGGCCTTGACGCGGATGACTTTGGCGCCCTGGACAGCAGTTGACTGCTCGGTCAGGACAGGAAGTACAAATTGAGCCGTGTTGACGTCGACGATGACAAATACCGGGGGATTGCCAAGACTGTTGATAAGGGTATCAAGGGCCTCACCTATACGATTGGTGAAAATAAGTTTCTGTTTCATAGGTTTCTACCATTGTTTGAGAAAAGAGGGGGCTCGCTGCGGTCAGTCCGCAGCAATGCCCTCTATCTTATCTAACAAACGAGGTAGCATTTTTGTGCACTGCGGCATCGAAAAAAATACGATGTCGGCTCCATTGTCGGCGAGGGCGTCGGCCGGGATGGGCCCGGTGACGACCCCGACCGTGAGCAGGCCGGCAGCCTGAGAGCTCTGTGTGCCCAGGGGAGCGTTGTCGATGCCGATGGCCTCGGATGCCGTTACTCCGGCGATTTCCAGCCCCTTGAGGTAGGGCTCGGGGAAGGGTTTACCGCGGCTGACTGATGCCGAAGTTACACGGCGCCCGACGGGAAATGCCCCCGGGAAATCATGCTCGAGGCGCGACAGCAACGATGCCTGGCCCGAGCCGGTGACAAGCACCGTTGTGAAGCCGCGGTCGAGCAGCGCTGCCACCATCTCGCGGGCGCCCTGGAGCGGCTCGACCGGTGCCATTTCCGAGAAGTAACGGGCCTTGAGTTCATAAAAGCCTTTTTTCTCGGCATCGGTGGCGTGGCGCCCCAGGGAGCGCATGATCATTTTGTCGATGATGGCGGCGCCTGTCATGCCTTCGTAAAGGAAAAATTCTTCCTCGCGGGCTTCGATGCCTTTCTCGGTCATCAGTCTCATCCAGGCACGGGCGTGGGAGGGCATGGAATCATAGAGGGTGCCGTCCATGTCGATCAGGGCCGCCCGTAGACGACGTCGTTTTATTACTGTATCACACATTGTGGGTTATACTTCTGCGGTTTATTGTTTCCGGGACAGCGTGGCCTCGCGGTTGGAAGGCTGCGGAGTAGCGGGCTTGTTTTTGCCGCGTTTGCGCTTGCCGGCGGGCTCTGAAGCGGGTTGTTCATGCGGGGGCTCGGGAGCCGGAATCAGGCCTTCCTTGATAAAGACAGCAGAGTCGGCGGCCGAGATGGTGTCGGCATTGAGGTCGATTGACGCGGCTTCCGGTGCACGGGCGATATTTAGGCGGCGGAACTGAGACTGTGCCACGCCGCGGCGGAAGACGTTCTCGATTTCGCGCAGGAGGTTGACGCGCGTGGTGTCGACGATGGCAACCTTGGTCGGGAGGTTTTCGTCAAAATGGGCCTTTCCGAGGCGTATCTTGTACTTGGCAGGATTGCCCTTGATGTTGATGCCGAAGCGGAAGGGCAGCGGCGACTTGAGCACGGCGACGTGATAGTCAAAGTTCATCGCCATGTCGTTGTAGCCCTGGATACCGAGCTTGTAGCGGTCGATATTGAAGATCACGGGATAGAGCCTGAGCATGTTGTCGCTGACGGTCAGCTCCATGTTGAGGTGATCGATGATGTTGCGCTGCTTATCCTTGAATAGCAGCCACTTGCCGATGTTGCGATAGGTCTCGGCGTCTATCAGCTCCAGGGAGTCGCCCTCGAGACGGATGGCGGCAGCCAGCGATGGCAACTCGAGATTCATGTTGCGGTCGATGTCGCAGGTAGCGGCGACCTGAGCGCTGATGATACCGCTCACGTCGCGCAGGATCGGCATCATGGAGTCGACTGCCGGCACGAGCCTCATGAAGCGCTTGATGTTGAAATCATTGACTTCGAGGCCGAAGCCAAACTTCATGTCCTCGGCTTTCGTGGCCGAGTAGAGAGCCGAGAGGTTCAGCGAGCCCATCTCGCTGGCAGCGGTGAGGTGGTGGAGGTTGACAGCACCGTTATAAGCAAGGAGTTCGCCGGCAAAGTCCTTGAACTGAATGTCGGCGTAGCGCACGTTGGCGGCGTTGATATTGAGTCGCAGATCGATATTCGAGGGAATGAGCAGGGGAGAGACCGAGTCGGGAGCGTCGGCGACCATGCGGCCTATCTCGTGCTCAAGCAGGGAGTCGGCTTCTTCCTCTCTTGTTTCAAGTCTTGCTTCAAGCGCCTCGAGGTTGAAATGCTTGTGTTCTCCTTTGTGGCGGGAAAGCGATTCGGAAACGGCCGCTCCGCGGAAGGCGGTTCCGGCCAGCTCATTGATGTCGATAGTGTCGCTCAGCACTGAGAAATTGATGCGCAGGGGCTGCTTGTATCCCGGGGAGGTGAAGGCGCGGCGCATGTTGGACAGGCGGCCACTGATGAGGAAGTCGCTGGAACCGGCTTTGTATTTCACGTTGGTCAGCACGACCGAGTCGTTGTTGAAGGTCGCGTTGAGGTTCTGCATGCGGTTGCGGATAGGGAATGTAGCCGTGAACAGGGAAGCGCGGCGCGAGGTGAAATTACCCTGAACCGCCCAGTCAAGAAGCAAGCGCTTGACAAAGGTGGCGGTGCCCCAGTAGATGATTTCGCTGTCGTCCTCGGTGTATTCGGGGTGCACGCGCGACAGATGCCCCGGGCGCGGGCGGTGCTTCTCAAGGGCGTAGGCATATACCGAGTCGAGGGACATCTCGGGGAAGGCGACGCGGAGGGAGTCGGCGGTTGCTTTCACGGCACGCGGCATCTTGCGTCCCGGAATCTTGTGGGCCTCGACTTCTACCCTGGAACCGGAGAACATCATCCTGGAGGTCGCGGAACCGAAGGAGATGCGGTTTATCCCGAGGTTGAGGTTGAATAGCGGCTGGCGTGCATTGTCGTTGTAGCGACGCATGTTGACCTTGCCGTCAATGTCGCGGGCGCGCATGGTGGTGGTGTGTCCCAGCAGGCTGAGGTCAAAGGTCTTGAGTTCGAGCGAGCCGCCGAAGGGCACGATTGCCAGCGTGTCGGCCGAGCGATAGCGGTTCGAAACGCCGGCCCCGAGGGTGAGACCGGTCATAGTCATGGCGCCGTCGCCGGTGATTATCTGAGTAGAGTCGATCTTCAGGACGGCGGTCAGCAGACTGTCGACATGGCCAAAGCGTTCGTTGGCGCCGAATTTCAGTGAGACCCTGTCGGTGTAGACCATTGTGTTGGTGTCGGCAGCCAGGTAAAAGATGTCGTGGCCGTCGACCGCGCCCTTGACGTGGAGGCGATGGAAGCCCTGGCGGGAGAGCATCGACGGGGTTCCGCGCATATTCAGGTCGAGATCGACCTGTCCGCGCAGGGAGCCGCCGATCAGTCGCCGGAGCTGCACGGGTAATTGCTGGAGCTTGGTGGTGCCTTTGACGTCGATGGATATGAGTGGGTCGGTGCGCACGCGGGTTACCTCGCTGTTGATATGAAGCTCGGTCGCGGGGCCTTCGATAATGAGGTCGTTGACCCGGAAGGTCGCTGCATCGAGGTCGTTGCCCATCAGCACGGCGTCTATAACGCCGCCGATCTGCTTGAAGTCGGCGCGGCCATAGTTCAGTGCTCCCGGGTCGAGGACAAGGCTCAGCTCGGCATAGGGAATGGAGTCGGTCGTGATATTGAAGGGGGCTGTGGAGCGGGCTTTGAAGCTTAACGCGATGTCGGTGGAAAATTTGTCGGGACCGAGTTCATAGAGGTTTCTTATAGAGTCGGGGATGACGTCGAGGATGCGCGAAATTTCCATGTTGCCGAGCTCGATGTCGAAGTCGCGCACGATGATGTCGTGGCCCAGGTCGACATGGGCGTTGACGGTGGCGGAAATAAAGTCGGCAAAGAGCTTGAACTGGCGCAGCTCGAGCTCCGAGGGATGGGATGATTCCCAGCCGAGACCGCCGTCGACGCCAAATTTCAGGCGGTCGAGGTTGTAAAGTCCGAGTGATGGCGAGTTGAAATCGCCGCCGACTTCAAGTTTGTAGAGCGGCGAGCCTTCCCCGTCGACGTCGAGCGAGCTGAGGGCGATGGTGAAATGCTCGCCCGTGGAGAGGTTGGCAAAGCGCAGCGGGTGGCATTTCTCGAGACGGAAACGGTCGAGTTTCAGAGCCGGGATTTTTCCGCTTGACGTTTTTGTCGTGTCGGTCGAGGTGTAAATCAGATAGTTGCTGTGGTCCTCGTCGACGGTGAATATCTGTATGCGCGGGGCGGTAAAGACCACGTCGTGCAGGTCGATGCGATTGCCGAGCAGGGCGATGGGGTTGATGCTGCCGCTGAATTTGTCAAGTGTCAGCAGTGTGTCGGCCCACAAGGGGATGTCGTCGCGACCCGCGGCGCGCAGGCGCTGCATGGGGCGTGAGATGACGGTGAGCGAGTCAATGTCGACTTTTACAAAGGGTGCGCGGCCGTGGAGCGAAAGGTCTACGCTGCCTATCGTGACGTCGGCATCGAGAAGGCGGTTGGCGATACGCTCGGTGATCGGGGTGAGCTGAGCAGGCTCCAGCAGATTGATGCAGCAGAGCAATGCCGCCGCGGGCAGCAGCACAAGGGCCATCAGGGTCCATGCAGTTATTTTCAGCACCTTGCGCCATAGTGGCGTCTTACTCGTCGTTGCCATAGGCTATCGCATTTATTGAGTGACCGGCCGGGCCGTGATGTGGAAGCAACTCTGCTTGTATTCAAACTTTATGTAACAGCGGCCTGCGCGCCTCATGTCCTCGAGTACCTCGGCAAGCAGGTTTTTGAGGTCTTCGAAGGTGCGCGACGGAGCTCCGGGGCCGTCGTAGATAAACTTGGAGTAGCTGATGTCGAAGGTCGTGCCGTAGTTGTGGGTCGATTCTGACGTGGCGTTGACATTGACACGGCGCAACTTCTTGACGGTGACGGGTGTGCGCAGCAGGCTCGTCACCTTGATGCGGTAATTGCCACCGCCGCGGGCCGCCAGCGAGTCGTTGAACGCCTGCCCGATGTCGCGCAGCAGATCGGCTGCCTCGGGCACAAGATAGGGGAAGGAGTGAGTGAGATTGTCGAGGTAATATTCGGGGCACGAGGCTATTTTTACCAGCGGGCGCTTCAGCGCGAGGATGTCGTCATCGGTGTGGATGGGGTTGATGCCGATGCGGCGGGCGGCAGCCTGATGAACGTGGTTGCTGTCGTTGAAGACTTTACGCAAGGGGCCTAAATTCTTGACACGAAATCTGATGCAGCCGTCGTCGGGCGCCGAGTCCATATGAGCCGTGAAGGGATTGGCTCCTTCAGGGGCAAGGATATCGAGCATGCCCTGTGTTGGCGGGGGTGTCACTTGCTCGTCATCGCTGCCGCAAGACACGGCAAAAACAGACATTGCAATCGCGATTATTGAAGATAGAAATTTAAGCCTTACCTTGGAAAACATGTTTTCTTCAAACTAATTTTGCCAAAGTTACAACATTTTATCCATTTACCCAAATCTTCCTCCAAACACCAATACGCGATGAGATATGTGGTATAAAATTGCTATCTTTGCACTTCTCCTTAGTTATAAAGGTATTCAACCTAATGGACAGGCATAGATTCCGGGCCGATTGGCATGATTATAGCGATGGTGTATATTTTGTCACTATTTGTTCCCGCAATTACAATCATTTATTCGGGAGCATTGTTGAATCAAAGTTTATACCCTCCCCACTTGGCACTGTAGTCGACAGCCACATCAATCGTATTCCCTTACATTACAGTGATGTAGCGTTGTTGAATTATGTGGTTATGCCCAACCATGTTCACATGGTTTTAGCCGTGCAAACCAT
>CAYVTB010000090.1:0-8385 GCA_964454365.1 uncultured Bacteroides sp.
AAGCGTATGCCCTTGCGGTTGGTAAGTATATGGTTGAGTAGTGTAGTCTTGCCGCTGCCGAGATAGCCGGTTAGCAGCAGTACGGGAGTTTCATGTTTCATCGTATATAAGTTTGGTTATGTAAATGTACAATATTTTGATGGAATAACAAAACCGAGGCCTGACGGGTTGACCATAACACCCGATCTTATACGGGATGAAAAAACAGGGGGGTCGATGCTCACGCACCGGCCCCCTTACTAATCACCTTATAAAAATTTTGCTCTATATATAGTGATAGAACTTCAGATCGTATCGTTTAGAGTTTCTCAAACTGGATGCAGAGAACGGGACTGTTGAGGTTGAGAGTCACCTTGTAAGTACCGGCCTCAGGTGAAGGAATGTTAGGACCATCCCAGATGAGCTGATCGGCAGCTCCACCGAGACTGAATTCCCAACCTCCGTTGGCGCGGATCTTGTAGTCGTCAGAGCCGGTGAAAGTGATGTTGCCGGTCCAGAGTGAGTTGACACCGTTTACTTCAGAGGGTGTGAGCTTCTGAACGTCGCCGTCGCCCCATCCACCGGTAGCTGTACCGATGAATTCGAGTGAAGTCACGGCCTTGGCCTGCATCTTGTAGCCGTCCATGTTGAATGTGATGGCCCAGAGACCTGCGGGGAGTCCGTCCATGTTATTGATGCCACCATAGCCCATCTCGGCGGTTGCGGTCCAGAGACCGTTGCCGCTGTCGGTAAATGAAGTGCTACCGATTTCGGGCTGGGTCCATGCGGGTGATGTGGTCATCTTGAATGTGCCGTTGACAGCTGCGAATGCACCGTACTTCTCGTAGTCCTTGGTGGTGAGCTGAACGCCGTTTTCCCAGTTCCAGCTCTGAGCGTCACCGATCAGGTAGAGATATTCGTAGGCCTGCTTGTAAGAGTAGGTGAGGGTCTCCATGTTGACTGAGAACTGATAGGGACCTGTAGCCTCAAATGAACCAGCCTGAGCGCCGAGGGCGAGTGAGCCTTCAGCAGCGCCGGGGTTAGAGGGATCACCGATACCGTACATCTTGGCAGCGTCGAGTGACGAGAGGGCTGATGCGGGAACGATCTTCCAGTCGTAGCCATCCTCACTGACGTTGATGATAACCGAGAATTCGGGATCATCGTAAACGCTCTTGCCTTCAGAGTGAGTGAACTGCTTTTTGTCGCCGGTAAGAGTGTTGATGATGTAGTAAGCGGGCTCGATCACGTAGCCGGGATCGAGGGGCATGATGTTGAGTGACTGAGAAGCACCTACAGCGCCGAGAAGGACAGAAGAGGTCCCGTCAACGGCATAGGCGGTGTAAGAGGTGTAGACAGTGCGGCTAACGGGCTCCTTGCCGTAGAGGGCGAGGATAGCCTCGTTGAGGTCGGCTGTCGGAGCGTTGCATGAGTAGATCGCGCTCCCTGTGCCCTCGGCAGTAACCATAACAATGTCCTTTGCATCGGCAAGGTCAGCACTCTTTGCGACCTTCATCACCACCTGAAGCTCACTTCCCGAGGGGAAGTTTTCAAGGCGGGTGACGTCAAGAAGACGAATTGCACCGTCGACAGCGGTGTTGAGGTCAACGGCAGCGCCGTTGGCAAGGGCGTCGGCCGCGGTCATACCGTTGGCGGGCATGGTAGGCTCGGCGGGAGTGACCTGGGGTTCGCCGGTATATTCATCATCGCTACATGCGGCCATACCCAGAGCGAGAGTGGCGAGAAGGGCGATATTAAATCGTAGTTTCATTATACTAAATATTAAAGTTGCAAAAAACTCTTTTCTTCACTCGATAGGATCAGGGATTGTCAACTTCCTTGAAAGTAACTGACTTGGCCTTGAGATTGACGGTCATCTGAACCCATCCGCCGGGCCATCCGGGAACCTGGTAGCTACCCTTACCGGCCATGATAGGACCGTCGTAAGTATCGCCGTCGAAGGCTATGTCAACAGGATTGTCATCTTTCTGAGAACCGTAAGAGTCAGCATCCCAACCGGTGAGGGCTGTGTAGAAGCGGAAGATGAACTGTCCTGCGGGAATCTGGAATGTACCGTAGTAGATGTCGCTTCCGATAGCATCCTCAGCCTCGTAAAGCATCCAGGGCTTGTAGTGCTCGGCATTGCCTTCAACAGGGCCGGCCCAGCCTTCAGGAGCACCTACGAGATAGATCCATGCCGGCTGACGCACTGAGGGGAAGCTGATCACGTTGGCAAGCTTCACGGGATTGGAAGTGATTGAGTAGGCATCGGCAAGAGCGCCGTCAAGCTTGGGGAAGTAAGAGCGGACGCGGAGGTAAACCGGGCCTGAATAGGCTTCGCGGCCATCGTACTGGCTGATGTCATCGTAGCCGAATATAGTGCTGAGGCCGTTGGCGATATCCTTGGCAGGCACTTCGAGAGTGGTGTTGGTAGTCGAGTAAGGGAGCTCAACATAGGCAACAGCCTTAGAGGGATTGTATACCATGGGGCCTGTGGGGACAGAGGTGAAATCCTCGCTCAGTGATACCTGAACGGCGTAGGTGGGAGTGGTTGCCACACCGTAATCGGGCTGTGAGCAGGTGAGCTGTACGGTACCGGCTGTTTTCAGAACGTAAGTCTGCAGCGACAGCGGAGGTACGTTGAGGAAATTCTTATCGGTAGGAAGCTGTGCTTTGGGATCGGTGTCGTCGGAACAGCCAGTGAAAGCGGCTGCGGTCAGAAGCACCGAGAGAAGCATAAATATCTTTTTCATATCAAAGTAATGATTCAATTAATAATAGCATTGATAATCAATAGCCGGTGTTCTGGCCAAGAGTGTTGGTGTACTGGGTCGGCACGGCGAAGAGGTTGCGGTGAGCCTCGATGCCCTGACCTGCCAGGATACCGCCCTTCCAAGACCATACGTAAGAAGAACCGGTGAACTTACCGAAGCGGATAAGGTCGCTGCGGCGGTGTCCCTCCCAGTAGAGCTCGCGGGCACGCTCGTCAAGCAGATTGTCGGCGGTAAGGGCTTCGGGCTCGAGGCCGGCACGCTGACGTACCTGATCGAAGTAGCTCTGACCGTTGCAGCTGACACCGTGAAGCTGGCACTCGGCAAGCATCAGGAATGTATCGGCGAGACGGAAGAGGGGCCAATCGGTGTTGTTGAATGTATTGAGTGCTACGGCACCGGTAGTGTTGTAGTAGTCATCCTCGTTGGTGTAGACATACTTGATACACATGTAACCGCTACCACCGGGGAGCTCCCAGTCAGAGATGTTGGCAAGGTCGTTAGAGAGACCTTCGGTGTAGAAGAGGTAGCGCTGATCGGCACGCGAAATGATGTTGGCGAGCTCGGGACGCACGCGGGGACCACCCCAACCTGTACCGCTCAGACCAAGACGCTGCTGAAGGTTCTCGTCGATGCTGGTGTTATAGGCACCCATGCCGAGGTAGGTAGTACCACCGTAGGTCTGGGTATATGAGTTGTCCTGAGGAATGCCCCAAAGGATCTCACCGTTGCCGACATACTTGTCGTTGCTACCGCAGAAGAGGTATTTATAGGTGGGGGCAAGCTTGTTGATAGTCTTGAGAATCTGCTGGCAAGCCTGAGCGCATTCGTTCCACATGGGGGTGCCGGTGTAAACCTCGGCATTGAGATAGAGCTTGGCGAGCAGCATGTAACCGGCTTCCTGAGAAACACGGCCATAGACCTGACTTGCAGCGAGAGGCAGACCCTTCACGGCCTCAGCGAGGTCTTCAACCACGAGCGGGAACATCTCCGCGCGGGTCATAGTGGGGGGGGTGGTGCCAATGTTGTGATCCTCAGTGGTGTAAGGGCCTACACCAAAGCAGTCCATGATGTGATAGTATGAGAGTGCACGGAGAGTGCGTGCCTCGCATTTCATGCGTGCGATCTCCTCGGCGGATATGGGATTTTCAACCGATGCTGCAGCGTCGATCTTGCGGAGGAACTCGTTGCACATATTGATCTGGAAAGTGAAACGAGACATAGCCTCATAAAGCCAGTGGTTATCAGCGCTCCAGGTGGCGTAGTCGAGTTCGTCAAGACCGGCGTCGTTCCAGTTCTTGCCGATGAAAGCCTCGTCGGTGCAGAGCTCCTGGAGGTTCCAGAGCTGACGGGTGTAAACACCAGCACCGGGGTCGTCAACAGTGATGTCGCTGCCGCCGTTGATACCGGACAGCACGAGTCCACCGTAAACCTGACCGAGGAACTGATAGTACTGGTCACCGTTGGTGAGGCCGGTGAGGTTGCTTGGATTCTTGGGGGTAATGTCAAGGTCGTCGACGCAAGATGACAATCCGAGTGTCAAAGTGGCCGCACAAGCAAACGCGGTGATTTTGAATTTATTTATAAACATAGTGTAGTCGTGATTAATAGATTAGAACTGAGCTACAACACCGAGAGAGAATGTAACAGGACGGGGATAAACGTTCTTGTCGATACCTGAGAACACCTCGGGGTCAAGACCGCTGTACTTCGTGATTACGAAGGGGTTCTGAACGGCACCGTAGAGGCGGAGACGGAGCGCGTCGTTGAGGAGCGCGGGCCAGGTGTAGCCGACGGTGATGTTGTCGCAGCGGAGGAATGAAGCATTGCGTACGAAATAGTCGCTCTGAACGCCCTGTACACCGAGATCGTGGAACAGGAAGCGGTCGCTCATAAGGTTGCTAATAGGAGCAGAAGCGGTTGAGGTAAGCGATGTGTTGGCAGCCTCGAAGTCATTGTAAACCCAGTTGCCGAGGTTGGCGCGGAGAACGATACCGAAGTCCCAGTTTTTCCAGTTAACGGTGTTGCTCCAAGTAAACACTACTTTAGGATCACGGCTGTGATACATGTACTTGTCGGCCTCGGTGATCTGGCCGTCGCCGTTGCGGTCAACGTACTGACCCTCGATAGGATCGCCGTTGATATCGTAAACCTGCTGATAAACGTAGTAGCTGTAAGCGGGGTGGCCGACCTTGTGGGCCTGTACCTTAGTACCGGTACCTGCGCTGATACCGTCGCCGGCAGCGATGAAGAAGTCAGGATCGTCGCCCTGAGTAAGGCGGGTGATCTTGTTGCGGTTCCATGCGATGTTGAAGTCAGAGCTCCAGGTCACGTCGGATGTAACCACGGGACGAGTGTTGATATTGAACTCGATACCGGTGTTCTCAAGGTCGCCGACGTTGGTGTTCATAGCGTTGGTGAGGTTAGAACCGGCGGGAACAGTGGTCCATGTGAGAAGGTCTTTGGTCTTACGCTTGTAGAAGTCCACGCTACCGTTGATGCGGTTGTTGAGGACACCGAAGTCGAGGCCGACGTTCCAGGTGTGAGTTTCCTCCCACTTAAGGTCAGAGTTGTAACCGTCGGGCTTGATCACGTTGACAAAGCCGTTGGAACCGGGCTTGAGGTTGGGATAAGAGGTTGTGTTGGGCTCGGGGTTACCGTTGTTGCCGACAGTGTAGATGGCGAGATAGGGGAAGTAGTTGTCGCCAAGATCCTGCTGACCGGTGATACCGTAGCCTGCGCGGAGCTTAAGATCGTTGAACACGGGGCGGAGAGACTCCATGAAGTCCTCGTCGATGATGCGCCATCCGAGAGCAACCGAGGGGAATGTACCCCAGCGATGATCCTTGGAGAAGCGAGAGGTACCGTCGCCACGGACAGTCACTGTAAGGAGATATTTCTCACGGAAAGTGTAGTTAACACGGCCGAAGAAAGAAACGAGCGCGAGGTCGTTGCGGTAGTAGCTTGCGGGATAGGGCTGGAAGCCGGCGTAGTCGCCGGTGAGAATACGGCCGAGACCGTGGCCCTGCCAGCGGAACTTCTGCCAAGAATAACCGGCAGTAACGTCGAGATTAGAGTAGGCTTCCTCGAAGTTGTGCTTGTAGTTGAGATAGAAGTCGAGAAGGAGGTTGACCTTAACCTGATGATCGAAGCCGTAGCTGCCTGCGCCGAGCTTGGTGTTCTTGAGGATGTAGCCGTCGGGGAGGGGCTGTCCTGCAGGAACGAGTACATCAACCTCGTTGCCGTCAGCGCCTACGGTCTTAACGTAAGGAAGTGCGCTACCGTCTTTCCATGCCTGGGGAGAACCGGCGGCGATGGTCTTGGTCTGGTTAGACTTGGTGATGTCGTAACCGAGGTTGAGGTTAGCGTGAAGGTCGGTGAGGAACGGCATAGCCAGGTCAAACTGGAGGTTGCCGATCGACTGGAGCACTTCAGCGTGGTCGTTGCGCTCGTTGATGAGCGAGACGGGGTTGAGGGCCTTGAGGGTATTGATCTGGTCACCTGCTACGCCTGCACCGGCAACACTGGTGCCGACATAGGTGGTGTAGTTGTTGAACACGTTGCCACCGGGAGTGTAAACTGGGAGGGTGGGGTTGAAGCTAACGGCATTGCCGAGAGCACCCTGATCGGCGAAGCGGTTCTTGATGTAGGCGCCGCGCAGGTTGGCATTGACAGAAAGGAGTCCGTCAAAGAACTTGGGCGAGAGGTTGATACCTACGGTAGCACGGTCCATCTTAGAGGTGCGCATGATACCGTTGTTGTTGGTATAGCTTACCGAGACGCGGTAGGGGAGCCACTTGTAAGTGCCGCCTACGCTCAGGTTATAGTCGCTTGATACGGTAGTGCGGAGGATCTTCTTCTGCCAGTCGGTGTCGTAGAGCTCGCCGTTGATGCCGAGCGCCTTGAACTGGGCAGTGCCTTCGCCATACTGAGAAGTGATGAATTGAGTGAACTCAGCAGCGTCCATCATGTCAACGTAGTTGCGCGGAGTGTTGATGTACATGTTGGCTGCGAAGTTTACAACGGGCTTGCCTGAAGAACCTTTCTTGGTGGTGATGATGATGACACCGTTTGATGCGCGGCTACCGAAGATGGCTGTTGCCGAAGCATCCTTAAGGATTGTCATTGACTCGATGTTCTCGGGGTTAACAAGTGACATGGGGTTGCTTGAACCAAGAGTGCCTTTTGTGTCCATGGGTACGCCATCGATCACGATAAGCGGTTCGTTGGAAGCAGAGAGTGATGCACCACCACGGATCTGGATATTTGCACCGCCTTCGGGCTGACCGCCGTTGGTGGTAACAACGACACCAGGACTACGACCAACGAGCAGGTCCTGAGCTGAAGTGGCCAGACCGGCCTGAACTTCACTTGGCTTGATTGCCGAAACGGCACCAGTGGCATCGCTTTTCTTTACGGTACCGTAGCCGATAGCAACGACCTCGTTGAGCATCACTGAATTTTCCTGAAGAGTCACGTCGATAACCGTGCGGTTGTTGACGGCAATTTCCTGCGGATTGTATCCGACATAGGAGAAAGTGAGGACTGCGTCAGGAGCGACTGAGATGGAGTAGTGTCCATCAAAATCGGTAGCGGTGCCGTGGGATGAACCTTTGGCAAGCACACTTGCGCCGATGAGAGGTTCGCCGGTGGGGTCAACGACAGTACCTGTAACGGTAATGTTTTGCGCCATAGCCGGGAATGCGAGGCAGAGGAGCATCACGGTGACGATCCAAGCCTTCCGGGTCATTTGAAAACAAATGTTCTTCATGCAAAGAGTTTGTTAATTAAGAATTATTGTATTATCACTATAAGCTTGAATAATGGAGCCAGCCGGAACCATTAAGTCGTCGAGCGCAAACACGAAGTGTTACGGGACAGCTCTGCGGTCACGAATGACAATTAACTTAAAAATGTATTATCGTTTAACTATCTTTAAATCACTTAACGTAAAAACCGGACGCTAAAAGCTCCTCACACGATAAGGTAAGCGCAAATATAAATATTTTCCGTGAGGTAGAAATAAAATGGAATAAAATTTTGCGGATTTTTTCGAAAAAAATGTGTAGTCAGGAGGTAAAAAGGCCCTGAAGGGACAATTTGTGCATAAATCGGACGGACGACGGATATAACTTTGCATCGAGAACAGGGAAAAGAGGTTGAATAACTGTCAAAAATACACTAAAACAATGAGTAACACACAAGATGAAGTAATGGAGAGAAGCGAGCGCGTGGGGCAGGGGATAGCGATAGAGGCCCTTGTGGAGCGCGATGCCCGGGCGGGGCACTTTGTGGTGGATGTGCTTGCGGGTGTTGATGTGCCGGAGGCCCTTTCGCGGCATTTCGGCGGCAGCGACGGAATATTGGCGGAGGCTGAGCAACGCGGGTATTTGCGTGGCCTCAATGAGGCTGCGGAGGCGCGGATGAAGGAGCCGTCGATGTATGAGCAGCCTGTGCCGAAGCAGCCACCGGTGGCTCCGGAGGGGACGGATAGTCTTTTTGCGGGGAGACGGAGGAGTATTTGGGGGATATGATGGAGGTCGTGCGGAGAATCGGCGACCTACGGGCGCCGTGCGTGAGGATGTTGCCAGACCCGGCACGCCTGGCGGCTACCAGACCCGGCACGCCTGGCGGC
>CAYVTB010000091.1:0-8320 GCA_964454365.1 uncultured Bacteroides sp.
AGGCCTCGCTTCAGGCCGAGAACTACCGAAAGCTGCTGCTCACCATGAGCGAGGACATCCGCGTGGTACTCATCAAGATGGCCGACCGCCTGCACAACATGCGTACCCTCGGCTCGATGGCGCCCGCCAAGCAGTACAAGATAGCCGGCGAGACGCTCTACATATACGCTCCCCTTGCTCACCGCCTGGGCCTGTTCGCCATCAAGACCGAACTCGAGGATTTGGCTTTCAAGTACGAGCACCCCAAGGCCTGGGAGGACATCACTAACAAAATCCGCGAGTCGGAAGCGCGTCGCAGCGAGGTGTACAGCGACTTCTCGCTGCCCATCAAGGAGAAACTCGACGAGATGGGACTGGTCTACGACGCCAAGGCGCGCCTCAAGTCGTGCTACTCGATTTGGAAGAAGATGGAGTCGAAGCACGTGCCCTTCGAGGAAGTGTACGACCTCTACGCCATGCGCATCGTGTTCGACTGCGACGACCCCGCTAAGGAGAAAGCCATCTGCTGGAGCATCTACTCGGCCATCACCGACCTGTACCGGCTGCATCCCGAGCGTACGCGCGACTGGATAGCCGTGCCCAAGGCAAATGGCTATCAGGCTCTGCACCTGACCGTTATGGGTCCCGACGGCAACTGGATCGAGGTGCAGATACGCTCGCGCCGCATGGACGAGATAGCCGAGAAGGGCTTTGCCGCCCACTGGAAATATAAGATCGGCGAGGGTGACGAGGAAAGCGAACTCAACGCCTGGCTGCGCACTATCAAGGATATTCTCGACAATCCCGAACCCAGTGCGATTGATTTTCTTGACACTCTGAAACTCAATCTCTTCGCTTCGGAAATAGTTGTCTTTACTCCCAAGGGCGAGCTCATCACCCTGCCGGCGCGAGCAACGGTACTCGACGCCGCCTTTGCGCTCCATTCCGAAATAGGCATCCATTGCATAGCCGGCAAGGTAAATCACAAGCTCGTGCCCCTGAGCAGCCGACTCAACTCGGGCGACCAGGTGGAAATTCTCACCTCCCAGTCGCAGGTGCCTCAGGCCGAGTGGGCCGACTTTCTTGTCACCGCCCGCGCCCGCACCCGTCTTCGCGCTGCATTGCGCAAGATGCGTGCTCCAATCCTCGCCAAGGGCGGCGAGATGCTGCGCGAATGGCTTGCCGAGCATAATATTCCCGATACCAATGCCGTGATTTCCAAAATTCTGGGCACATACCATGTCGAAAATCGCGACACGCTCTGCTATCAGCTCGGCAACGAGGAAATCATGCTCGGTGACTTCCTGGTGAAAGCCCTGCGCAAGTCGGCCGAGGCCGCGTCAAAACCCGGCATTTTCAGCAAGATACTCAGCTTCGGCAAGAAAAGCGAGACAGCGCCTGCTGAGACGCCTAAGATCAATCCCAAGGAAATATATGTGCTCCGCAGCGATGAAAACGGCAATGCCAACTTTATCACTGCCGATTGTTGCTCGCCTATTCCCGGCGACGACACTTTAGGTTTTATCACTGACTCGGGTCAGGTTGAGATCCACTCCCTGGACTGCCCGCGTGCCCAGGTGCTCAAGGCCGGTTACGGCCCGCGCATCGTGGCCACGAGATGGGAGACCTCCGGAGCACGCTTCCCGGCAAGCATCCACATCGAAGGTATCGACCGCCACGGCATCCTTCAGGAACTCATCCAGATGCTCTCGACACATCTCGCGATTGATATCCGCTCCCTCAATATCGAGGCTCGCGGCGAGATTTTCGTCTGTGATCTTGCCGTAAAGGTCGCTTCGGCCGATCTTGTTCGCGATATTTGTGAAAAGTCGCTTACTATCAATGGAATCACTTCTGCTACGCGAATACAATGAAAAATCTGCTTGAACTCCGTGCCGATTCCTATGTGAAGCGTGTGCTCGTTGCCTTGGCAGCGCTGGTTCTGATCGTGTGGTGCTACCCCCATCAGCGCAATAACAAGTATTTTTATGAAGAAGGGCGTCCCTGGAACTATGCCCAGCTGATCGCGCCATTTGATATCCCGATTCATCCCGACTCGGTCACAGTCGCGCGGATGCACGATACCCTTAAGCTTCATTTCATCCCTATCTACACACTGCGTGAATCTGTCGTTGATTCAATTATCGACAGCCTTCCCGCCGGCCCGCAGCGCAGCCGCCTTGCATCGATGATTCGCAAGGCCTATACCCGCGGCGTAATTTCCAGCGAGTCCATGACGAAGGTGCGCGCCGGCGAGCTTCCCCGCCTGCGCGTCCTCGAGTCCAATATCATGAGTGAGCGTTCATCCAACGGGCTTGTTTCTGTCCGCGACGTCTATGCCTACCTCGACAGCACAATCAACGAAGGCCCCTTGCGCAGCTATTTCGCGGCCTCGGGACTCCACAACCTGCTGAAGCCAAACCTCGAATACAGCCAGGCCGAGAACGACCGCCATTTTGACAACGAATACCAGACCCTTACGGCCGACCGCGGCGTGATTCTTCAGGGTCAGGCGATTATAAACAAGGGTGATATAATCACAGCCCAGGATTTCACTAACCTGCGCACTTACGAGCAACTGCAGGAAGCGCGACTCACGGATGACTCCCACTCGGGATTGCTGATAATCCTTGGCCAAAGCCTGTATGTGCTTCTGTTGCTGGGTGCGCTGATGGGCTATTGCCTGCTCTTTGACCGCCGTATTTTCGATAATTTCCGGGCGTTTACATTCGTTTTCGCCTTGGTAACACTTTTCTTCCTGATGTCGGCCGGTCTCGGAGTGTTTATTCCCGGCGGCGTCTACATCGTCCCGATGGCTATGGTGCCTATCCTGGTACTTGTCTTCTTCAACCCTACTACAGCCCTGTTTGTATGCTGCGTGACGGTGCTGATAACCGCTCCTATCACGACCTTTGCTCTCGAATATATCTTCCTGCAGTTCTGTGCTGCGGCCGTGGCCGTTTATTCCCTGCGGGATCTCAGCCGTCGTTCGCAACTGTTGCGCACGGCAAGCCTGGTCGCCGTGGCCTATATCGTCGGCTACATGGCACTGGAACTTCTGCTGAACGGCTCTCTCGAGGGCTTTACCTGGCGCATGCCCGTGTTCCTGATGGTCAATGCGCTGCTCACCTCGATGGCCTATATCCTCATGTTTGTCGCCGAGAAAGTCTTCGGCTTTGTTTCCACGGTTACATTAGTGGAACTCGCTGATACCAACCAGCCGCTTCTGCGCAAGCTCAGCGATGCCTGCCCGGGTACTTTCCAGCATTCCATGAGCGTGAGCAATCTCGCCGCGGACGCCGCCAGGGTGATGGGCGCCAATGAGCAG
This sequence comes from uncultured Bacteroides sp., assembly GCA_964454365.1. GTDB lineage: Bacteria > Bacteroidota > Bacteroidia > Bacteroidales > Muribaculaceae > CAG-873. Next base: position 3,308 of record CAYVTB010000091.1, read on the forward strand.
CTCGTGCGTGCAGGAGCCCTTTATCACGACATTGGCAAGATGTCCAATCCCGCTTTCTTTACTGAAAATCAACACGGCGTCAATCCCCACGATACGCTGCCGCCCGAGCAGAGCGCGCGGATTGTGATAGGTCACGTCACCGATGGTCTGCGTATGGCCGACAAAGCCGGGCTTCCTGCCGTGATACGCAGTTTCATTTCCGAGCACCACGGCGCCGGCAAGGCAAAGTATTTTTACTATACCTATTGCAAGAATCACCCGGACGACAAGGACCCCGATCCGACGCCCTTCACTTATCCCGGGCCCAATCCTCACAGCCGCGAGGCTTCGCTGCTGATGTTTGCCGATGCTGTAGAAGCAGCGTCGCGCTCCTTGCCCGACTATACGCGTGAATCCATAACCGCCCTGGTCAACAAGATAATCGACGGGCAAATTGCCGAGGGTCTCCACGCCGACTCTGTCCTGGAGTTCCGCGACGTCCCCCTGATTAAGGAAGCCTTCATCAAGCGCCTGATGACCATGTATCACACCCGTGTCGCTTATCCGTCGGCTCCGGCGACTGCCGAGCCCAAGTCCCAGGCATAAAATGGATGCACTGAGCGGCAAGGCGTAAAATATTGGCGGCATATTCACGTTATATATCTTGATATGATATTTAACCGGCGACCTTCTGTTTTCGCGTTGCTCGTGGCGTTGCTTGCTGCGGGCTTGCTTGCGTCGTCATGCTCGACGCGCAAAAACACCGCCGCCACCCGCCGTTATCAGGCTTTCATCACCCGTTACAATATATACTATAACGGCGACACTCACTTTAACCAGACTCTTCACGACATGGAGGCCAACTATGAGGACGATTATTCCCAGCTGGTCCCCATGCACCCGGCCGAGGCGCGCGGCAACAGTTCGATGCCTCAGCCTGCCGGCGATTTCACCCGTTCCATCGAGAAAGGGCAGAAAGCCATCCAGCTGCGCTCGATAAAGAAACGCCCCGCCAAGAAAGGGGGCCGACTGACACCCGAGCAGAAAGCCTGGTACAAGCGCGACGAGTACAACCCCTTCCTCCACAACGCGTGGATGATGATGGCTCGTAGCCAGTATTTCAACGGCGACTTTGCCGGAGCGGCCTCGACATTCTTCTACGTCAGCCGTCATTTCACTTGGTTGCCCGCTACGGTCACCGAGGCCGACCTGTGGCAGGCCCGTTGCTACGTCGCCATGGGATGGCTTTTCGAGGCCGAGGTGATTCTGAACCGCATCAAGGAAGATGAGCTCACCGACAAGAAACTCAAAGGCCTTTATGCCTTTGTCATGGCCGATTTCAACATCAAGAGCGGCAAACTCGAGGAAGCTGTTCCTTATCTGCTCACAGCCGTCAAGGATGCCTCCGGGGCTCAGAAGACTCGTCTGCGCTTCCTCCTGGGCCAGCTCTATGCCCGTCTTGGTAACAACTCCGAGGCCTACCGCTGGTATCAGGCGGCCGGGAGCTCTCCCTCGGCACCTTACCGCACCAAGTTCAACGCCCGCATAAAGCAGAGCGAGGTCTACTCGGGAACTGACATCCGTCCCGAGGTCAACGCACTCAAACGCATGCTCCGCTACGACCGAAACAAGGACTACCGCGACCAGATTTATTACGCGATCGGCAATCTGTATCTATCGCGCGGCGACACGACCCACGCTATAGAGAACTATGTCCTTGCGGCCGAGAACAGCACCCGCAACGGCATTGATAAAGCCATTAACCAGATCACGCTTGGCAACCTCTATTTCCAGCGCCGTCAATACGACCTGGCACAGCCCTGCTATGCTGAGGCCGTTCCGCAACTCCCCAAGGATTTTCCCGATTACAATACCTTGAAGCGGCGCAGCGACGTGCTCGACGAGCTTGCCGTCTATTCCCAGAACGTGACTCTGCAGGACTCCCTGCTGAGGCTCGCGGCCATGACACCCGAGCAGCGGATGGAGGTAATTGACCGTCTTATCGAGGAACTCAAGAAGCGGGAGCGCGAGGAAGCCGAGGCAGCCCGCCGGGAGGAGTACCTTGCCAATCAGGCTGCCCAGGGCCAGCAGATGTCGCAGGGAGCTGCCGGCAATCCCAACTCTTTCGTAATCAATACCGATAATTCCTGGTATTTCTATAACACGGCAACCAAGAATGCCGGTAAGACCGAGTTTCAGCGTCGCTGGGGCGCGCGTAAGCTCGAGGACAACTGGCGCCGTCGTAATAAATCGCAATTCAATGTCGAGGACTTTGAAGGTGCTTCCGAGTCGGATACCGACGAAGAAACAACTCCCGCCGAACCCCTCGACTCGGCAGCTCAGGCCCAGGCCGAGGCTCTTGAACGGGCATCGGATCCTCACTACCCCGAGTACTATCTTGCACAGATTCCCACGACCGAGGAGCAGAAGGCTACCGCCCATGAAATCATTCAGGAGGGCCTATATAACATGGGTATAACCCTCAAGGATAAACTCGAGGATTACCCGGCTGCCCGCGCGGAATTTGACCGCCTGCTCAAGGATTATCCCGACAATGTCTACCGTCTTGACGTATATTACAACCTCTACCTGATGTTTATGCGCGAGCAGCGAACCGCCGAGGCCGAGCATTACCGTAAACTTATAATATCCGATTTCCCCGACTCGCCGTTAGGACAGGCGCTGACCAATCCCGCCTATCTCGACAACCTCCGTAACATGGATGCCGATGTGCAGCGCCTCTACGAGGATACCTATAACGCATATCTCGACAACAATAACGTAGCCGTCCACAGGGCCTATGAGACCATGACCGAGAAGTACCCGCTGAGCAAGACGATGCCCAAGTTCATGTTCCTCCACGCGCTCGCCTATGTGACCGAGGACAAGCCCGATGAATTCAATGCCGTGCTCCGCGATCTGCTTGAGCGTTACCCCGACACTGACATCACTCCGGTCGCCTCGGCATGGCTTAAGGGCATGGCCCAGGGTAGGGAACTGCACAAGGGAGCCGGCAACATGCGCGGCATGATATGGGATATGCGGCTCACCGGCGACTCAACGGCTGTTGCCGAGGGCGCCGCGGCCTTTACGCTCGATCCGGCCGCCAAGCAGCTGTTGATTATGACATTCCCAACCGATGAAGTGTCATCCAATGCCCTTCTCTATGAGATTGCCCGTCACAATTTCAAGTCGTTCGTGGTGAAATCCTATGACCTCGAGCAGCTCAACTTCGGCCGCCTCGGCATGATCATCATCAGGGACTTTGACGGAATGGACGAGCTTAACCACTACCGCAACGTAATGGCTGCGTCGGGCGACTTCAAGCTTCCGGCCGGAGTGCGACCGATTGTCATAAGCGACGATAATTTCAAGATATTACTGTCACAGGGACGCTCGTTTGACGAATACTTCAACTATCTGCAGGAGCAGAACTATGTCGATACCCAGGCCGATCTGCTCGTGCCCGACCAGATAGAGACCCTCGAGGAAGCCGACGAAAGCGCGGCTTTTGAGCCGGTTGATGAAGAACCTGCCGATGAAGTGCCGGCCGTTGATACACCCGCTGCACAACCTGCTGAAGTGATTGTTGAAGAAACTATTGAAGAAGCCCCGGCACCTGCTCCGCAACCCGCCGTTGAAGAACCGGTTGCAGAGCCCGAGGCCCCTGCAACGCCTCTTCCCGCCACACAGCCGATACAGCAGCCCGCAGCGCAACCTGCGCCGGCCACCCCAACTCCTGCTCCGGCCCCGGCCCCCGTGATTGTACCAATCCCACAGCGGCCTTCCGTTCCAACCTATGCGCCGGGAAGCGAAGGCGATGATCCTCTTTTTGATTGAAAATGACTCCTAACCATCAGATACTCTGGGCCGACGATGAAATTGATCTTCTCAAGCCCCATATCCTTTTCCTGCGCTCCCGCGGTTATGATGTGACCACGGCCAATAATGGCAATGATGCCCTTGAGCTTATCGCCGAGAAGCCCTTTGACCTCATAATTCTCGACGAGAATATGCCCGGCCTCACGGGTCTCGAGACCCTGAGCCGCATCAAGCAGCGCCTGCCCCACACACCGGTGATTATGATCACCAAGAGCGAGGAGGAGAACATCATGAATCAGGCGATCGGCAACAAGATTGCCGACTACCTCATAAAGCCCGTAAATCCCAATCAGATACTCATAGCGCTGAAACGCCTGTTGCACAGCGATCGCCTGATATCCGAGCAGACCACGCGCGACTACCGAGAGGAATTTCGCGACATATCCGAGCAGATCAACTCGGCCTCTACCATCGAGGAATGGTACAAGCTGTATGACCGCCTCGTCTACCGCGAGCTGGAGCTGGCCGGCACGGAAACCAACATGGACGAGTTGCTCGAGATGCAGAAGAACGAGGCCAACTCGGAATTTGGTAAATGGATACGCCGCAATTACGAGAAATGGATGCCCACTCCCGGCGATGGCTCGCCGCTGATGAGCCCGCGCATTTTTCCCGAAAGAGTTTTCCCGCTGCTTGATGCCGGCGAGAAGGTGTTTTTCATCGTCATCGACAATTTCCGTCTCGACCAGTGGCGCACTGTCAAGCCCCTGCTCGCCGATATCTTTACATTTGAGGAAGAGATATACACGTCGATATTGCCCACGGCTACTCAGTACTCCCGCAACGCGATCTTCTCGGGCCTCATGCCGCTGCAGATCGAGAAGATGTTTCCCGACCTCTGGGTCGACGACGATTCCGAGGAAGGCAAGAACCTCAACGAGTCGCCGCTGATCGCAACCTTGCTCGAACGCTACCGCCGCAAATATAAATTCAGCTACAATAAAATCAATGATTCGGTTGCAGGCGAGCGCCTGCTGCGCGACTTCGCCTCGCTTGAAAACTACGATCTCAATGTCCTGGTGCTGAACTTTGTGGATATGCTGTCACATGCCCGCACGGAGTCAAAGATGATCCGCGAACTTGCCTCTACCAACGCTGCCTACCGCTCGCTCACCGAGTCGTGGTTCCGCCACTCGGCGACCATGGATCTTT
>CAYVTB010000092.1:0-8268 GCA_964454365.1 uncultured Bacteroides sp.
CGACCCCGACCTTGGCAAGGTCGTGCTCTACCAACTGAGCTATTTTCGCGTTGGTCGCAGCGGCTGTTTCGCTTTTGCGTTGCAAAGGTAGGCATTATTTCTGAATCTGCAAGCGATTTTTCCTCTTTTTTTATTTTTTCGCCTCTTTTTTTGCAGATTTTTTGAACGGATACCGCCGCGAATAATGCATAATTATACCGTAAGCGCGTCGCGCTCAATGACTTGAGCGGCGAGAGTGTCGGCAGTGTGGATCAGTGGCACAAGAGGCGATTTTTTCTGTGCCGCCCGATAACTTTTATCCATTTCTATGCTTTGAGCCGGAAGATCCCACGGGCCCATATGCCATCGGATAGCGAGCAACTCGTCGTCCTCGAGGTCGAGACCGGCTCGGAGCAGCATCATGACTGATTTCTCGCCGTGACCCGTCGGGAAATTACTGTAATCGACTTCATAGCCCTGCACGTCCTCCCAGATTCCTATTTCATTCTTCTGCTTGCGGGTGGTGCGACGGTAGATATCCGACTTGCAGACATCGTGCAGCAGAGCCGCGATAGCGACCGACTCCGGCGCGAGATATTCCTCGGTATCGGGCCGCATGGCAATCATTGCCTCACGCAACTTCATGGCCACGTCGTAGACGTTGAGGGAATGTTTCACAAGTCCCCCGGGGAAGTTGAAATGGTTGCGGACCGATGCCGGCGCATCAAAGAATTTCACTTCTTCAAGCCACGCAATGATGTCCTCGATGTTATCTATACCTGTCGAGCGCAGTATTTCACAAAAGCGCTCCTTATCCTGTTGAATTTCCGTTGTCATAGTCAATTTTATAATATAGGGCTCAGCAGTCTCACCACTGACTCGAGGGCACGGCGCGCAATCGGCCTGTGGCGCCACTGGGCCGGTTGAATTCTCGTGCACTCGCTCAGGTCCTGCTTGTAGATTTCCAGCACGCGCTCGTTCAACTCCCGGGAATAAAAGAACAGATTACCCTCGAAGTTATGCTCGAAACTGCGGAAATCGAAGTTGGTCGATCCGATAGTTACAAACTCGTCGTCAATAAGAATCATCTTGCTGTGGAGCATGCCCGCTTCATAAAGATATATCTTGACACCGGCCCTGAGACACTCGGTCACATAGCTCGATGAGGCGAGATCAAGCAGCAGGGAATCGCTCTTGCGGGGGACCATTATCCTTACGTCGACATGGGCCAGAGCGGCCGTTATGAGATCCTTGAGCAACGCATCGGTCGGGAGGAAATAAGGCGTCTGGATATAGATGCGGCGCCGGGCGTTGGCAATCGCCTTGTGGAACATGAAGGCGATGTTGCTCCACTGGGACGTGGGACCTGACGTGAGCAACTGAGCTCCGATGTTCCCCGGGAACGGGGGCGCCATTGTGGCAATCTCTGTTATGAGAGGCTGTCCCATGAAATGCCAGTCGACTGCAAAACTGTACTGAAGGGCGGCAACTACTGGGCCCGTCACGCGCACATGGGTATCGCGCCACTTCTTGAAGGTCTTGCCGCCGTCGATATACCGGTCAGCAACATTCATGCCTCCGAGGTAGCCTATCGTTCCGTCAATAATACAGATTTTGCGATGGTTGCGCCAGTTGATACGCGTCCCGAGCTGGGGAAAGGTCACTTCAAAGAAGGGGAAAACCTGCACGCCGGCCGCTCTCATGCGCTTGAAAAAGCGATTCTTTACATTGAACGAGCCAACATGGTCGTAAATTACCCTCACCGTCAATCCGGCACGGGCTTTCTCTATCAGAATGTCGGCGACGCGGTTACCGATATTGTCGTTCTCAAATATATAGTACTCTATATTAATGTACTCGCGCGCGCCGGCAAGATCTTTCAGTAGCGACTCAAACTTCTCGGCGCCCGAAGTGAAGACTTCAACGCTATTGCCGCTGTAAAACGAAGCGCCCGTAAGCGAGTGGGCCAGGCTTACTTGCTGGATCGACTCGGGAGACAATTCAAGCCGTTTGAAATCTGTAATATGCGGCTTTTCGCGCCTCTTGAGCCGCCGTCGGTTGCGGCGCGACATCTTTCTTGTGTTCTGTATATTGCGCCCGAAGAAGATATAAAGTATGATTCCGAGCATCGGGAGGAGCAACAGCACCGTCACCCACGCCAGCGATTTAACGGGGTTGCGGTTCTCGGAAAGGACGACAATAATTATCGAAACTACCGTCAGCGCATAGACTATGAACATGACATTGCGCAGCCATGCCCACTCGAACCCTTGTGCCAACGTTTCAAACATAGCCGAAAGTTAGCCCAAAAATCCCAATCAGTCAGTATTGTTAAGATAATTTAACAGTTATTGCCTATATTTTTATCGCGCAAGCGACAGGTTAAGCGACAGGCCGTAGGAGGTATTTGTAGTAGGATAAGCCGATGTAGTGACGATCGGCGAGTTGGCCTGATGGTCAAAATAGGCCGAGACAGTCACGCGCTTGCTGAGAATATAGGAGGCCGTGAAATTGATATTGAAAGAATTCGTTCCGGACGTTGGCTGGGTGTAGCTGTTCTCGATGCGACGGATCAGAGCCTGGTTCTGCTGGATGCCGACCTCGGCATTCAGAGTGAGGTCGTTGCTTACGCCCTGCTGCGATCCCTTCATCTTGAGAACGGTGTTAAAACCTACTATCTTGTAGCCGGCGCTGAACTTGAAGCCCCTGGTCGTAGCCTCCACAACCTGGCCGGCAGCCGAGTTGAGGGTGAGGGTGCGCTGGTCGCGGTATTCAGCGCCGAGCTGCAGCTCGTTTTTCAGCGTCACGTTCACGCCGATCAGCGGAGCGAAGCGCTCGGTGATCGCAACAGAGGATATATTGAAGGGTGACGAAGGCACGGGGTTGCCGGTGAGCTCGTCGAGGGTGAAGCCCAGGCGGTCGCCGTCGACGCTCACCCAGTTGAGGTAGGATGAATAGCTGCCGACCGAGTAGGTACACTGATAGGCATGGCTCAGCGTGAATGTCTTGAAGATCTCGCGCAGATTGCCGAGGTTGATGAGACCGTCGTAGGTTACGCGCCAGTTGGGAAGAACGGCACTGAACGACGGGAACGGTGACAACCACTGGCTGCGGGGATTGCGTCCGGTATAAGCGGCGACGAATGCCGGAATCAGAACGTCAGAGGATGTCTCGCTGACAGTACCGACCTCGGGGCTATAAGGCTGCCCGGCCACGGGAAGAGTCTGCAGGAAGCCTGTCTCGGGATAGCGGGTGCCCATGTATTCACCCTCGACGCGGTTGCGCATGATTCCGATGTTGTTGAGGAAATTATCAAATGCACCGGATGCATAACCGGTCGATGCGCCCGACGAGCGCAATGCCGTTCCGATGGCACAGCCGGTCATAGTGAACGAGCCGGAGTAGGACGTGGGCATGTCGCCATACATAAATTGAATCTGCGACGTGCGGTTATCGGTGCGGTTCATTGTAATCTGCACCTTGAAGCCCTTGAACAGCTCGAAATTGGCCTCGAGGTTAACTTCCTTGGTGCGCGACCACACGGCGGGAGACGTCTGGCCGTCATCGGTGATGAGCCATCCGTTGCGCAGAGCCTTGTCAAGATAGTCCCGTCCCTCGAAACCGAAGGCAAAGCCGAGCCCCGGAGCCATGGGACCGTATGAATTGGTCTGGCCGAAGATATTGCCGATCTCAGGGGCGAACAGAGGCAGTGACATCGTGCGCGAGCTGCGGAATCTCAGCGAAACGTTGCGCGGCGACAGCACCAGACGCAGGGCATACTGCCCCACTTCGCTCCAGAAGTTCTTGTCCTCCTTCTGAAGCTCAAGGACGGTGAATTTAAGTGTCTGATCTCCGCGGGTGAGCACCTCGACCGAATTTCTGTCAACTTCCTTGACCTGTACCGGGAAAGGCTTGCCATCCTGGGTCGTTGCCGTTACCTTGACCTTTGCAACGTTAAGATTATGCTTGATGATGAGCTGGGTTGAATCAGTCGGTAATTTATAGGAACGGTTAAATTTCTTGGGCTTCTTGGGCGGAGTAGCGGTCTTTCGCGAGTTGGCAAAGCGCTTGGTCACATTCTTGAAGATAGGTATCTTGTTGTAGAAAGATTCAAAGTTGACGCGGCCGTCGAGATTCCATGTAGCCTGGTTAGCGATGTTGTTGCCAAGCTGCAGGCCGTCGATAGTGGCACCGCGGTCCCAGCGATAAGTTGCATTGTAGCTTGCCGAGCCCGTCAGGAAATCCAGGACAGGAATACGGGAGAAAGGAGCCTTGTACTGAGCCGAGAAGCTCTGATTGTAGCTCCAGGGAGTACCCATGGAGCGAATCGACTGCCACACGGTATCCTTCCAGTCGCGGTATCGGTCGGGGAAAAGACGCTTGTTGACGGCACCGGCTGTCTCCTCGATGCGGGCCGAGGTATTGGAATTGAATGTCAGCGACAGGCTCTTTATGATATTCCACGACAGGGAAAGCTGGCGGTCCCAGAGGAAGTTCTTGCTCACCGACACGGGTAGCTGGAACATAACATCGGTCTCCGAGCGGGTCTGCTGCTCGTAGTAATAACGCGACATGTTGGTCATGAAGGCGATATTATTGGGCAGCCACTGCAGTTCCCAGTCCTTGAAGAACTTAAGATTCTTATTCTTGGTCTTGAGCCAGCCAAATGGCTTGAGACCCTTGATCATCGGCGAGTAGCTGTAAAGGAACGAGCCGCGGTAGTCGTTGGTGTTCTCATACTCGGTCGTGGGATCATTCTTGCTTTGCTTGTTGAACGAGAAGTTAAGAGTGAAGTTGGCGGGATCCCAAGGCATCGGGGTCTTGCTCTGAACATCAAACTTGAGACCCGAAATCGAGAAGTTCTGCACCGTCGAGCGCTCGACTGCGTAAGCTTTTATGGAATCGCGTTCCTGCTTGTCGCTGCAGTTGTCAAGTGCGTCACTTAGTAGCACGTCCTGGTCCAGAGGATTGTAACGCGGAGTTGTGGTCTCGGTCGAAACAGAGTAATAGACGGGCGCATGGAGCTTGGCACCTGCCGGGAAGAAACGGCCGATATCGGCCTGAACGGCAAAGTTATACTGATGATAGTCATCCATGCGTCGCTCGTTGAGGCTCTGGTCTACACCGCCGAAGCCCGCGGTCTCGACGTGGGCACCGAAGTTAAGGGTGGCGATATCCGAGAGATTAAGCGTGGCGTTGGCACGGGCTGCCCAGCCTCCCTCTTCGTTGAAGTCGGTAACTTTCAATTCGTTGACCCAGACGATACCATCCTTGACAGTGGCCGAGTGGTTGCGCACGCCGATGAGCAGCACGCGCACGTCGCTCAGCGAGGGATTGCCGAGTACTGAAATGACATTCTGCTCGTTCTCCGGGTCGCGGGCGCTGTAAACGATGCCATAACCTACCCCACTCTGCTCCTGGCGCTTGGCAGCGTTGCGCTGAAGTTTCAGGTCGACCAGACTCTGGAGGTTGAAATTGAGGAAGTTGCTCAGCGGCCACACACGCTCGCGATCGCTCGGGCTATCGGAATAATGGCCGGCGGGAGTGAGTGTCAGCGGTATTTCGTACTCATAATAATTATTCTTAACGTCGGTACCGAGACGCACGAAGAGCGACAGATCGCCCGAACGCAGATTGGTGACATCATCAATGAGACTCTCGGCGTGAATCCACATCTGGAGGCGACGGTAATTGCGCAAGTCCTGCTGGGTATTTCGGTACACGGCACGCGCATCGCCCGCCTGGAGCCCCATCACCTTAAGTGACATCGACTGCTCGTTGAGCTGCACGATCTGGCTTTGGCCGGGGTCTGAAATACGGGTTACACCGGGAGGCAGCACATAGTTGACCGGCTCGCGCCCTGCATTCTCCTCGATGTTCACTACCGATATGTCGAGCTGGCCCTCGGCAGGTGCATCGCCGCGAGTGTTGAGATTGAAGTCGTAGGGACGCCACTCGCCGCGAACCAGTTCAAGAGTGGCGAAACGCAAGTGGGTCACCTGTTTGAAGCCGGTCATGAACATTCGCGCGAAGCGGATGGTTGAGAAGTCGCGGATAGAGCCTACGATGCGCTCATAATCATTCAAGGGTATCTTGAACTGATACCATTCGACGGTCTGATTGGAGTCGTTGCGGGTGCGCACGACCGACACCTGCTTATCGGTAATATAATTCTTACCGACTACAAGATCCTCGGGACGTATCGAAATACGGTACTGGAAGTAGCGCTCGTATTCGTTGAGGGTATTGTCCTGATTGATATCCTCGACATCGGGAGTCGCTCTCGACGTCTGATAAAGGGGATCATTGGCATCCTCGGGAGACAGCGAGTTACCCTCTACACCGTTGTATCGCTTGTAGCGGTCAAGGATACCCACGCGCTGCTCGTCGTAATCAAAGCCGCGGTAGAAGTGATAGTTATCACCGGCGGGGTCGTTCAGCGGCGAGAAAGGATCGCTCTGCATGCTCTCGATAGTAGTCGGCGACAGGCGCTGGCGCAGACGGTCGAGATAGTCGCGGTAGCTCGGGAATTCATATTCGTCAACGTTGGGAAGACCGTCGAGACCTACGTCCTGGGCAAGACGGGCACCGCTGGCGTTGTCAAAAGAGTAGGTCAGCGAGTTCTGCGACGTGACGCGGCCCCACACTGTCTCGCGCAGGTACTCGTCGTTGCCGTCGACGGGAATACCGTTCTCATAGCTCTTGAGACCGTCCTTGAGGATATCTTCCGATATTTCGCCGAAGTTGATATAGAGGTCACCGCCCTCGTAGTTGGGATTCTCGGGATCGAGGAACGGATTCATGAGCCAGAACTGCACATACTCGATATTGCTCTGCTCGAAGTTGGTGTTGTCAAGACGGCGCATGATACCACCCCAACGTTTTTCGGGGAACAACAGCCTGCCTTCCTCGTCGATGCGGTCGGCGTCAAGGTTATAGGGGCCACGCTCCTCGGGGTAGAACGACAGGTTAAGGGTCTGGATGGTCGAGGATTCACCGTAGGTCAGCTCGCGGCCGGGGAAAATCTCATAGGAAGTCACCTCGCGCACATAGGGGTTGGAGAGCTGGTCGAGGTCGCTCTTGATATAGCCCGGTGCAAGCGACGAGTTGCGCGAGGTAAACATGCGGTCAATGTAGTACCAGTTAAGCAAAGCTCTGTTCTGTCCGTAGGCGACATTGTCGCTCAGCGCGGCTTCGGGGAAAAGTGCGTCGGGCGAGGGGTCATAGGGCGTCGAGGCCAGGAACCATGAATACGGCGAGCGCAGGTCGATGCCGGTCTGTGTCGATTCAAAGTCGTCGACATAAGACGATCCCTTATTTGAACCGGATTTCTGCGAATGGGGCACGAGACGGGCATACTCGGCCGTCAGACTCAGGCGCGAAGGCTGGGTAGCGGTAACCGTCGGTATCTTGTTGAGCAGGTTGGTCAGCCACATGAATTGGGTATTGTAGCTGAGGTTGAAACCGAACATGGTATTGTTCACGATTTCATCACCGATATTAACCTTCTCTGTGAGAGCTTTCTCTGAGAAATGAAGCAGCGTGGCGCCGATATTGAGGTCGCGCGAGAACTGGTATTGCAAGTCAAGTCCCAGCAGGCTCTTGCGTTGCATCGAGAACATCGACTGGTTTTCGAGCGTCACGCTTATGTTCTGGCCCGAATCAATGATGCTCTGGTTGATGATGGTGACCACGCCCATAGCGTAGTCCACGGTGTAATCGCTGTTTTCGTTAAGCACCACACCGCCGGCTGTCACTATCACCGATCCGCGGGGCACGTTCATGGCGTTGAGGCGTATCTGTGCGCCGGCCGACGCCTGGTACTCGCCGGTGAGCACGAACTTGTTTTTGTCGGCAAACTGGCGAGCCACTACTAAGGTGCTGTCGTACAGCTCCTGATACACGTATTGGCGGGCGAGTACGGGATTGTTGATCTTGGCGGCCAGGTGCGAACCGAAGGGCTCCACTACCGGGAATATGATTTTGCCCGACGAGGACTGTACGGTGTATCCCTCGATGTAGTCAAAGAAGCCGTCGGAGTTGGACTGCTGGTTGGAGTCGAGGCGGTCGAGGTTCATCACCTGGAGCAGAGGTTGCTTCTCGAGGCCGGGCACCGGGAGGTAATTGATTTCGGTGCCGGTGGTATCGGACAGATATTTGATCTGAAGCTTGAAATTGTTGCTCTGCAGCTGGTATGCTCCCAGGGCGTAGACGTTTTTCATCATCAGGTCCCACATCGGCAGGTCGGTGGATATGGTGGTGCCCTTGAGCATCTTCACGAAGAGGGTC
>CAYVTB010000093.1:0-8191 GCA_964454365.1 uncultured Bacteroides sp.
TTTACTTCCGATGCGAAGCGGGTTGCGATTGCCGCCTTTTGATAAGGCGCAAGATCATTCCTTGCAAAGGCATTATGTATAGGTGCTATTGCAAAAAAGATTGTGGCTAAGAAGTTCACAAGGGGATGAAATTGTAGTTTGTTCATATGTGTAATTTTTGATGCAAAATTACTATGAATTGAACTGAAGACAAACTACAAGACCTTACATATCCAGCTGTAAAACATTGAGAATCAATGTTCACTCATTATATTATCTTACATCGTCTAACTAATGAATGATTTACTCAAAATATTGGAGATATTCCGCTTTTCGAGGGGTGTCACTCTTTGAAATGGTAGATTTCAGGCGAGATTTATAAACGTATAGATTCCTAATTTCGGTATCGGTAAAAATACTGATTGCGGGTAATGAGAATCCGCAGAATAGGTACAGGGCGATTTTGTATTGAGCCGGTGACATTTTGGGAAAGTCAGTCCTGAAGTGCACCATAAGATTTTCATGGTAACCGTTTACAATTTCCGTCAGTTCCTCAACGGCTTCTTTGGCTCCGAAATTTGACAGTGCGGATCTTACCTCTGAATATATTCTTTTTTGTTCCTGACTTGTATCTTTACACTCAAAATAAGTCGCGGCAAGCCCATCAATAAGGTTGAATCGGGTTTTGAAAAGCTCAGAAATCCTTGTCGATAAATCATTATTCCGACAATCGCTTTTGAATAGATTCTCTTGCAGCAAACCTATTCTGAGAATGTAGTTCTCATTTTCGACGCGTAGTAGCTTGTTCCGCTTCTTCATTATTATATAGGTTGCCACTCCCCCACCAATAGTCAATAAAGCAACAAGTATGGCGATATATGTGTGGGTGCGAGACTCAGATGCCTCAAGCCATGCCTGTCTTGTGGCTGAATCGTATTTAATATTCAGTGCAAGACTGCTTTCTTCAAGTTGCCGTTCCGACATTGTATTATTAAAGGCGATAGTCCGCAAGCTGTCAATTCTTTCAAGCTCTTGCTTACGACCCATCTTTTCAAGAATGGCATACTCGACGTTACGGCATAGATATTCATCAGAATTATTATGAGGCAATCTGTTTGCCCGTTGAATAATTGAGTATGCACTATCAAGTTCGTTTAAATGATAGTATGCGTTGGCCCAATGAGCAAGAGTGTTAGCGGAAATATCCTTTCCGGTATATATTGACTGCCATATATCTATGGCTTTTTCTGATTGCCCGTCTTCGTCATAGAATCTTGCCATTTGGTCAAGAAAATAAACCTTGTAGCTGTCGTGAGCATTTGCCATGACTTCGGGCTGCATTGCAATCAAGGAATCAAGAGCTGTTTTATAATCTCTATCAGCACAATAGGCTCCGATAATAGCCATATGTGCGTCTCTGATTTTCGCCTGCCATTTTAAATCTCTGAAAATCGAAAGAGCTTTATCTGCATAATATTTACTAACAATTCCGTTAAAACCTTGCTCATATACCTTTGACAGGAAGAAATAGATGATGCCGAGATCGGCTTTATCATCAGACTGAATTGCCAGAAATTCCGCATCTTTCAGCAGTTCGATTCGCGCAACAGGATTACCGGAACGCTGAGCTTCTGCTGATTTTACAATCAGCCACTTTATCTCATTTTTATTAAATTTATTAGAAAAAGCATTGTCTCCTTCAGCTATCCCCGCAGCGTCGAGAGGGATTTGGTTGCCGTAAAGAAGTTGTGTGTATAAAATAAGCAGCACTTGCCGGGCTTTTTGGTCCTCCGACATAAGGGTAGTATCCATCTGAACTAATAAGGAGACAGCGGAATCCGGATGCTCGATAATCAATGCTTCCGCCTCTGAAAGTTGCCTTTCTGAATCGGATTTAGAGCACGCAAGAAAGATGCCTGCAAGCACTAACGATACAAGCACAGTCAAACATGAATATTTAGTAACGATAAATTTTCTATACATTTACACTGAGAAAAATATTTAATGATTTATCAACTGCAAATTTACAATTATTTTATAAAACACTTGATGCTGAGAGGTCAATGATATCTCGAAACGGGAATATTTCACAGCCGATGGTGTTGGAGCCGTCGATGCGGTTTTTTTGATACTCAAGCGACAAAGGTTGATGACTTCGGACTCAGCGAATTATTACTGCAATCATGTTTCCGCGAGCTAAAAGTTCGCCGGACTCGTCTTTGCGAAAGGCGTTGAGACCGGTTTATTGTCGGCGGGAGTGATTTTTTTGGGAGTGAGGGCTTTTTTAATTACCTTTGCAACTCAAATCATCATCTAAAGACTTATCAGAGGACCCACCATCATATTTTTATGGACGTCATAAAATCAATGCAGCAGATTCTGGAGGCCGAGAGCCGTGCCGTGGCTGAAATTCCTGTCACCGACGCCTATCCCAAGGCAGTGGAGCTCATCGTGGAACGAGTTCACCGCCGCGGGGGTAAACTTGTCACCTCGGGCATGGGCAAGGCCGGGCAGATTGCAATGAACATCGCCACCACTTTTTCCTCGACGGGAACTCCGGCAGTGAACCTTCACCCCAGCGAAGCCCAGCACGGCGACTTAGGTGTGCTGCAGCCCAACGATGTCATGCTTCTGATTTCCAACTCGGGCAAGACCGATGAAATCATCCAGCTCGTCAACCTCGTTCACGGCCTCTACAATGACATCCCTCTGATAGTGATTACGGGAGCGGTCGACAGCCCGCTCGCCCGCATGGCCGACCTTGTGCTGCCCACCGGCGGCGCTGCCGAGGTATGCCCCCTGGGGCTCACGCCGACAACCTCCACTACCGTCATGACCGTCCTCGGCGACGTGCTGGTGGTGAATGTCATGGAAGCTATAGGCTTCACCCGCAGCGACTACGCCCGTCGCCACCACGGCGGCTATCTGGGACAGGCTGCCCGCGGGGACAAGTGAATCATGAACAATCATTTTCAAGTGAATGAATAAGATAATCTGCATCGGCGAGTGTGCGCTCGACATAGTTTTTGAAAACGGCAGCCCCGCGGGGGCGATGCCCGGAGGGCGCATTGCCCTGGCGGCCGCACGATTGGCCCGCATAGGGCTGCCCGTGACGATGGCCTCGGAAGCCTCGGCCGACCCTGTCGGCGACATGCTTGTGAAATACCTTGTCGAGGCCGGCGTTGACTGCTCGGCTGTGGACCGTTTCACTCAGGGGCATTCCCCGGTGTCGCTGTTTACACCTTCCGAAAACGGACTGTATTGCCTGACGCGCTATGAAGCCTACGGCAACGACGGCGGATTTGACATCGTGTGGCCCCGCGTTGACGACTCCACAATCGTGGTTTACGGCGGCTATTACGCCCTTGATTCACGCATGCGCGAGCGCCTCTCGGCATTTCTCAATAATTGCAAGGAGCGCAAGTGCGTGATGGTCTACGTCCCCGGCTTCCGTGCCGACCGCGAGCGCCGCATGACCCGCGTGATGCCGGCGATCCTCGAGAATCTTGAGCTCGCCGATGTCGTGATTGCCCGCAACAACGACCTGAGTCTCATCTTCGGCACGAAGGACGACGAGTCGTGCTACCGCAACCACATCGACTTCTACTGCCGCTCGATGGTGAGCGCCGACACCGCGTGCCACACCCTCAGCTACTTCTCAGGCAAGGAAGTGACTACCTGCAACATACCCGCCGAGGCCTGTGAGTCGATGCTCTGGAATTCTGGCGTCATTGCCGGCGTGGTATCCTCCATCTATGCTCAAGGCCTCACACCCGAGCAACTTGATACTCCCCCGGCCGCCATCCGCGAAAAAGTCCTGCGCACGGCTGCCGACGAAGCCATTGCCGCCGCCCGCTCCCTTGAGCACGAGTGGCAGAAAAAAATCTGAATTTCCCTTATTAACCGAGAAATATAATGTCAACAGCAAATCCCCACAGCGCGCCCAATCCCTTCAACGCCGAGCTTGACGGCGATGTGCGCGTAGCCATAGTGGCCGCCGAATGGAATGGCCACATCACCGGAGCCCTCACCCAAGGCTGCGTGGATACACTCAAAAGCCACGGCGTCAGCGACGACCTCATCGATGTCTACCACGTTCCCGGCGCGGTTGAGCTCACCTTTGCCGCCTCGCAGCTTATCGAGACCGGAGCCTACGACGTGGTCGTCGTCTTCGGCTGCGTGATACGCGGCGGCACGCCCCACTTCGACTATGTGTGCCAGAGTGTTACCCAGGGCATTACCCATCTCAACGCCGAGTGTGACATCCCCGTGATCTTCGGTGTGCTCACCGTCGACAACGAGCAGGACGCCCTCGACCGCGCAGGCGGCGTTCTGGGCAACAAAGGCAGCGAGGCAGCCGAGGCAGCCCTCAAGATGTTTGCCTTCGCCCGCGATGTGAAGGATATTTGAAAGCAGATGATTATGAATATCAACCGCTTACCGATACGGTTAATACGACTGTCGCATATCATTACAATCCTCATTGTGATGGCGTGCATGTCCTGCAGCTCGCCTTCCCATCCCGTCGAGCGGGCAGTGGAAGCGGCGGCCGCCGGCGACACTGAGCGGTGTATCCGCGAGTGTGACGACATCATGGCCGACTCAACCCTTTTCAACAGCCTGTCGGTCACCCAGTTGTGCACTCTTGCGCGCCTCTATGCATCCATTCCCGGCGACCAAGGTTCCAACGACGGCTCGGCTGTAAAATGTCTCAACCGCGCGCGGACAATCAGCAACGACTCTGTCGACGCTTATATTAACGCGCTCGACGGCGATGACGCATCCCATCTTGTCACTCTCGACCATGTCGGAGCTTACCTGGAAATGCCTCGCGACGAACTGCTTACCGACGAGGATAGTTCAGAATCCTCCGAGTCAACCCATAACGACCACGACCATGAGTGAAAGCATCGACTGGCGCGAAAGCCTCGGTAAACTGCTTGACGGCAACCTGCCCGCGGGCGACGATACACCCGCCGCTCCCGAACTCCCCGAAAAGAAGCACCGCGAGCGCCTGGACATCACCGTCGACCGCCATCGCAAGGGGCGCGTCGCGACAATCATCAGCGGCTTCGAGACCGATGATGAAGAAATTGCCCGCATTGCCGCCGACCTGCGCCGCCGCCTCGGAACGGGCGGCTCGAGCCGCGGAGGCGAAATACTGATTCAGGGCGACCGCGCCCGTGATGTTCAGAAAGCCCTGGCCGACATGGATTACAAGTCACGCATAATATAAATTTTACCACGATGATGACCATCAAAGAAGCTATCGAGAGCCGTTGCTCGACCCGATCATTCACCGATGCCACCCCGCCGCGCGAGGAAATCGCAGCCCTGTGCAGCGGACATTCATGCCTGCGCCCGGTCGACCCGTCGCTCGTCGGCGAGGGACGCGTAGGCTCCTACGGTTTCATTTCCGGCCATCCCGACTATGTAGCCGTCGTGGCCGGGGATCAGTTCCGCGCCGGAATCGAGGGCGAAAAACTCGTCATCGAGCTCACCCGCCGTGGCCTGGGCACTTGCTGGCTTGGAGCCACTTTCAACCGCAAGCTTGTGGAAAGCGTCGTCAAGCCCGGCAGCGACGAGAGCATCGCCGCGATTATCGCCATCGGGTATGCCGCTCCCAAGCGCCGGCTTCTTGAATCAATGGGCCGCATGGTCATGAGATCGTCTTCGCGCAAGAAACTCGAAGACCTGATTATCGCAGGAACACCGGCACCTTATCTCAAGGACGCGCTCGAGGCCCTGCGTCTCGCCCCCAGCGCCACCAACTGCCAGCCCTGGCGCCTGGCTTTTAATCCCAATGGTTCGATCGACGTCTACGGCACGCCTTCCGACTCGTTCATGAAGCTCGACGTGGGCATCGGTGTCGCCAATTTCCTGATGATGAGGCCCGACTACCGCACGGCGCCTAATAATAACTCCCATCCACGGCTTGAGCCGGTAATCACCCTGCTGCCCTCTGATGTCTGATTTCAGGATTCATTATCTCGGCTGCGGCTCGGCCACCCCGACTGTGCGTCACCTGCCTTCGTGCCAGGTGGTGGAGTTCCGCGGACGGCTGATGATGATCGACTGCGGCGAGGGCGCCCAGTTGCAATTCCGACGTCAGAAACTCAAGTTCTCACGGTTAAACCACATTTTTATCTCCCACCTTCACGGCGACCATTTCCTGGGGCTTCCGGGGCTGCTGTCGACGCTGGCTCTTCACGATGTCGGCGGGACTATCACGGTCCACACCTTTGCCGAAGGGGCCGACATCCTTCAAAAGATCCTCGCCGTCTTCTGCCGCGAGCGTGGCTATGAGTTGAAATTCAATATCATAGAGCCCAAGCATGCCGTGATCTACAGCGACCGCAGCATGACTGTAGAGACATTTCCGCTGAATCATCGCGTGCCGGCTGTGGGTTTCCTGTTCCGCGAGCACCCCGGCGAGCGCCACATCATCGGCGACATGGCACGTTTTCTGGAAATTCCCCTGTCGCAGCTTCCGGCGATAAAAGCCGGGGCCGACTTCGTGCGCCCCGACGGCACCGTGGTCCCTAACGGGCGTATCACTACTGATCCGTCGCCGGCCATGAGCTATGCCTACTGCTCCGACACAGCCTACAATCCCGCCATCGCTGAATATATCCGTGGAGTCAACACGCTCTACCACGAATCAACCTATCTCGACGACTCGGCCTACAAAGCCGAGGCTCGCGGCCACTCCACCGCGTCGCAAGCCGGCCGCATTGCGACTCTCGCCGGAGCAAAGAGGCTGGTATTGGGACACTATTCACAAGCCTATGACTCGGACCGGCTGTTTGCCGACGAGGCCGCCACAACCTTCAGCGGCGAGGTGATCGCTGCCCGGGAAGGACTTACAGTTGACCTGAAATGACCGACGAAAAAGACATATACTTCATGCGGCAAGCGCTTGCCGAGGCGCGTAGGGCCCTCGCACGCGACGAAATCCCCGTGGGTGCCGTTATCGTTGCCGACGGCCGCATCGTGGGCCGCGGCCACAATCTCACCGAGACCTTGCGCGACGTCACGGCCCATGCCGAGATGCAGGCCATCACCGCTGCCGCCAATGAGCGCGACGGCAAGTATCTGCGCGACGCCACGCTCTACGTCACTCTCGAGCCATGTCTCATGTGTGCCGGCGCCATAGGCTGGAGCCAGATCGGCCGCATTGTTATCGGTGCCCCCGACGAGCGACGCGGCTACCGGGCCCTTACCCGCGTGTCGCCGTTTCACCCCCGGGCAACGGTCGAGACCGGGCTGCTGGCGGGCGATTGTGCTGAACTGCTGCTTGAATTCTTTAAAAAACGTCGTCCATGAAATATTTCCTCATAGCCGGCGAAGCCTCGGGCGACCTCCACGCGGGCGCCTTGATGCAGGCCCTTGCTGACGCCGATCCCGCAGCATCGTTCACCTTTCTCGGAGGTGACCTCATGGCAGCTGCCGCCGGCCACGCGCCCGTCGTTCACTATCGCGACATGGCTTTCATGGGCTTCAGCGAGGTGCTGCGCAACCTCGGCAAGATCTCGGCCAACCTGCGCACCGCAAGACAAAATCTTCTGAACGAGCGCCCCGACTGCCTTATCCTCATCGACTACCCGAGCTTTAACCTCAAGGTAGCCCGCACGGCGGCAAAAGCCGGGATACCGGTCTTTTGGTACATTTCCCCGAAGGTGTGGGCCTGGAAATCCTGGCGCGTAAAGGACATCCGCAGGCTCGTCGACAAGGTGCTATGCATCTTACCGTTTGAGCCGGCTTTCTACAGCGCCCGCGGCTATGACAATGCGGTTTATGTAGGCAATCCCTCGGTAGAGGAAATCGACAAAGCCTTGGCGGCTACCGGCTCGCGTGAAGACTTTGCACGCCGCCACCGCCTGCGCGACAACCGCCCATTCATCGCCCTGCTGCCCGGCAGTCGTCGCGGCGAGATCCGCTGTAACCTTCCCGTAATGGATGCGGTAGCCCGTCAATTTCCCGGATATACTATCGTTGTCGCCGGAGCCCCGTCGATACCCGACGAAGTTTACAGCGGGTTGACGAAATTTGCCGTCGTGCGCGACTCTACCCACGAGTTGCTGGCGCATGCCCATGCCGCCCTCGTCACCTCGGGCACGGCGACTCTTGAAGCGGCCCTCGCAGGCGTTCCTCAGGTCGTGACCTATCGATCAAACGGCTCGCGCCTGGCCTATAACATCATGAAAAAGCT
>CAYVTB010000094.1:0-1955 GCA_964454365.1 uncultured Bacteroides sp.
ACCTTTGCAATCACCGGCTCGGAAAAATAAGTTTTTGCCGTGTGGACAAAAATGGCTATCTTTGCCACATAATAGACCACACCAATGGATAACACAGGACATTACGAAAAGCTCTACGGTCTGATAGGACGCGTTCTCGGGCACTCGTTTTCTCAAAGTTTTTTCAACCAGAAGTTTGAATCGGAAAACATCAATGCCCGCTATATCAACTTTGAATTGCCCTCCATCGACCTGCTTCCGGCCATCGTGTCGTCCCACCGCAACCTTGCGGGTCTCAATGTTACCATCCCTTATAAAGAGCAGATCATCCCTTATCTCGACGCCCTCGACCCTCAGGCCAAGGAAATCGGTGCCGTAAATGTCATCAAGATCTATCGGCAGCCCGATGGCAGCGTCAGTCTCAAGGGGTACAACAGCGATGCGATAGGCTTCGCAGACTCCCTGCGTCCGATGCTCAATCCCGAGATTCACAAGAAAGCCCTTATCCTCGGTACCGGCGGCGCTTCCAAGGCTGTCGCCCACGCCATGAAGGAACTGGGAGTAGAAAGCGTAAAAGTATCACGCACCCCCTCGGGCGACACAATCGGTTACGACATGATCACGCCCGCATTGCTCGAGGAATACAAAATAATCGTGAACACGACGCCCCTGGGCATGTATCCCCGGGTTGACGAGTGTCCCGACATCCCCTACACCGCCCTGACCCCCGACCACATCTGCTACGACCTGCTTTACAATCCCGGCACGACCCTATTTATGAAAAAGGCTGCCGAGGCCGGCGCTCAGGTCAAGAACGGCCTCGAGATGCTGTTGCTGCAGGCCTTCGTCGCTTGGAACATTTGGAAAAAATAAATTGTCACATACTATCATGAAACAGTTTTCACTCTTTGTCTATATCCTGGTAATCGCGCTGATAGTGCTGCCGTTACCGATGATAGGACTGCCCGCCATCAGCGCTCCCATCGCTCTGGCTCTTGGACTTCTCTATGCTTTCATCTTTGAGAATCCTTGCCCCAAGTTCAACAAAAAGACTTCCAAGTACCTGCTTCAGGTTGCAGTCGTGTGTCTCGGCTTCAACATGAACCTTCAGGAATCACTGCGCAGCGGTGCCGACGGCATGATGTTCACCGTCGTCTCGGTCATCGGTGTGATGATTCTCGGTGTCATGATCGGCTACTGGCTACATATCAACCGCAAGACCGCCTACCTCATATCCTCCGGTACGGCAATCTGCGGCGGCAGCGCCATAGCCGCCGTCGGTCCCGTTGTGAAGGCCGACAGTAACGAGATGGGCGTGGCGCTCGGCGTTATCTTCATCCTCAACTCCATCGCCCTCTTTATCTTCCCGCCGCTGGGCCACATGCTCGACATGACCCAGACACAGTTCGGTACCTGGGCGGCTATCGCCATCCACGACACTTCCTCGGTTGTCGGCGCCGGCGAAATCTACGGCGAGACGGCTTTGCAGACCGCGACCCTAATCAAGCTCACCCGCGCCCTGTGGATCATTCCCCTTGCCTTTGCGACAATGTTTATCTTCCGCGACAAGACAGGCAAGGTCTCAATTCCCTGGTTCATCTTCCTCTTTGTCCTCGCCATGGTGGTCAATACCTACGTTCCCCTGCCCGACTGGTTTGTCAGCTCGATGGTGTGGATCGCCCGTCGCGGCATGGTAGTGACCCTGTTTATGATCGGTGCCTCCCTCACCCTGAAGATGATTAAATCTGTCGGCGTCAAGCCCCTGCTTCTCGCCGTCGCTCTCTGGGTAATCATCAGTATCTCGAGCCTCGCCGTGGTGCTCGGTACTGTAGATTGAGCCCGGGATGATAGCCGGTCTGCAGCGAATGCCGGCCTTGCCCGCGGCCGCGGGCATCGTCGTCGGTGTGCTGTTGTGGACCCTTGGACTCCATTATGCCGTTGCATTGGCCGCCGCCATTGCAGCGGCAATTTTATTT
>CAYVTB010000094.1:2055-3841 GCA_964454365.1 uncultured Bacteroides sp.
TGGACTCCATTATGCCGTTGCATTGGCCGCCGCCATTGCAGCGGCAATTTTATTTGTTTTCCGATATTTTTATTCAGGCGCGGCACTTGTTGCAGTCGCGCTCGGGTGGCTTGCGGCATCGCTTCACGCGCCGGCTCGGGCGCCCGAAGCTATCTTCAGCGGCGAGCCCGTGGCCTGCGCAGGACGCGTCGAGAGCGTCACGGGCACGGTGTCCTCGACCACCATCCTGTTGCGTGTAGACTCAGTCAATAACCGCGCCATAGCGCCTTTCACGGCCGAGTTGCGGGGGCTTCCCGGCGGCGAAGTTCCGGTCGAGGGAGATATCGTCTGCGTCGACATTGTCCTTTCACCGCCCGATTGCTTCCATGATATCCCGGGAGAACGCGATCCCTCGCTTTACTACCTCCGTAAAGGGATTGTGGCGACAGCCTATTGCGAACCCGATGATATTAAGATTATCGGTCATATCGCTGATCTCCCGTCACGGATGGCTGCATACAGGGAGGCGATTATATCAAGGCTTGCCCATAGCGGACTTGATGACACGACATTTGCCCTGCTGGCCGCGCTGCTCACCGGCTATGACGACGAGCTACCGCCGGCCACAGTAGAATCATTCAGGCTCTCGGGCATAGCGCATGCGCTCGCATTAAGCGGTTTCCACGCCGGCATCATAGTTCTGCTCGTGTCGCTTGCGCTCTACCCCCTGCGGCTGTGGCCGCGTCTGCGCGGGCTCCGCTTCGCCCTGTCGATGATAATGCTGTGGTTTTATGCAGCCTTGACAGGATTTCCACTCTCGGTCGTGAGGGCTGTATTCATGATGAGTATCTACCTCTTAGGGCTCGCCGCGGGGCGAGCCTCCAATCCACCCAACTCACTCTGCGCGGCCATCCTGGTTATCGTGGCCCTGAGTCCATTCAGCATCTTCAGCGAGGGACTGCAACTTTCAGTAGCGGCCGTTATCGGTATCATAGTATTTGCACGTCCACTGAATATCGTGACACCGCGCAAACGGCTGTTGCATAAGCTTGCAGGGCTTGTCACACTACCGATTGCGGCGCTGCTCGGCACGTTGCCGGTCACCGCATTGTATTTCCATTCGATGCCCTTGCTGTTTCCGTTGTCCAATCTGCTTGTCAGCCTGGCCATGCCCGTGTGGATGTTTGGGGGTGTTATTCTCCTCGTTGTCGGAATCATAGGCCTTCCGGTTACAGGAATAGCCCGGTTGCTTGATATTTTCACGGAAACCGTCACAAGGATTATCGACCGGATGTCTACACTCCCCGGCGGCCATCTCGACGGACTTTCCTCCACTCCGCTGACAGCCATTATGATGATAGCAGTCACAGTGGCGGGGGCGATTGCGATCTACCGTGGCAGTCGCCGCGGGGCGGTATGCGTTATTGTTATCGCTCTCATTATCCCGGTTGTTATCGCGCTGCTGAGAGCGCGCCCTGCGCAGGAAGAAGCGATTCTTGCCCGCCATGATTTCACGACTGCCGTGCTGCTGCGCGACGGACGACGCGTAGCGATAGTAACTACCGCTACAGCTCGAGGAAAAGACGGGTGTGAAAGACGTCTCGGCACGCGACTTGAAGGTTACAACGCCATGCGCGGAATAGACAGCATAATCTATTTCCGCGGCGATTTCGTCATGGGAAAATTCAGTCGTAAGGGAGACATCCTGCAAGTGAACGGACGCCGGATTGCGATTCCGACGACTCTTGCAACTTCCGATTCCTCGGCACGCGACACGGTCGACTATGTCCTCATAGGCAAGTGTTTC
>CAYVTB010000094.1:3941-8010 GCA_964454365.1 uncultured Bacteroides sp.
TTCCGATTCCTCGGCACGCGACACGGTCGACTATGTCCTCATAGGCAAGTGTTTCCGCGGGAAACCGGCCATGCTGCCGATAAGTTTTCAAAGCGACACAGTATTACTCGGAACTGACCTTTCGCCCCGGCGACGACGTGCAATCGCAGAACCGCTCGTGCGCTCCGGCCACATAGTTATAGATCTAAGAGACAAGAAGTAACACTATAATAGCAAAAAAGCGCTCCCCGGCAGGGAGCGCTTTTATCATAATCTATTGATTATCAGAAGGGGAAGTTCATACCGAAGTTAACCGAAGCATTGGAGTTCAGGGGAACGAACTGCTTGGTTACGTCGGCGAGAGTGTGGTCCATACCGAGGAAGAGGTTGAAGCCCTTGCCGGTGTGGAGGTTGAGCAGCCAGCCGAAGCCAAAGCCATAGGTACCGAAAGCAACGTTGGCATCAGCGGAGAAGGCCTTGCAGGGATGGATGTTGGCCGACACGCGGAACTCTGTCCAGGTGTACTTGCCTGCGAGGCGGGTCGAACTCAGAACGCCGAAGTGGAGCTTGCGGTAAACGGGGAGTTCATAATCGACACCGATGTTGAGGGTGGCATTGAGTGTGCGCGAGCGCGAACCGATGTTACCCATGTCGGTGAGCTGATAGAGCTTTTCGAGATCACCCTTGAGGCGATCCCATTCGTTCTTGAACGAGTTGGAGGCGTCGCCGTCGGCGTTGAAGGTATAAGCATCGGTGTTGATGGTGCGGTCACCGTTGGTTGATGCAAAGTGTGTGTCGCTGAAGTTGATGAAGCCGAGGTCAAGAATACCGAGAGAGAACGAGAAGCCGTTCCACTTGTATTCAGCACCGAGGTCAACAGCAACGCCGAAGCCGTTGGGGCCTACACTGCCGTCGCCGTCGAGATTGGCACCGGAAACGTATTCGGCACCGGTCTCGGAATTGCGCTTGTGGTCAAACTGGAAACCGCCGATGCTCGCATAGATATCGGCATTGGTGCTGGCGATCCAATCGTCCTGGCCCAGGGTGAGGTGGGCGTTGTTGAAGTAGGCGTCCACATTGGCCACGCCGACGAGGAACTTGAGGTTGGCACCTACACGCAGGCCGGGAACCTGCTTGATGTCGCGCGAGTGACCCAGGGCAACTTCGCCGTAGCCCATAGCGTTGGCGCGCAGGTCGGTGATATCATAAGTGCGGTTGGCGAGTCCCTCCTTGGCAAGAGAGAAGAATGAACCGGGGATAACCGCGTTAACGTTGGCTACAGCGTTGATCGACACGGTGTTGTAGCCGCCGAAAGCCTTGAAACCGGCGCTGAGCACGTTCACCTTGACATTGGCGCCCAGGCGGTTGCGGTCATGGATATTCTTCATCACTTCCTCGACGGAGATGCCGGGGTTGGTGAACAGGACGGTCTTTCCGTTGAGAGGATAGACAACGCTGCTGACATGGAGATTACCGCGCATGGCGATATTGAGGTCACCGAGGGCAGGCATCGAGATGAAATTGCTGCCGTTACCGAAAGCAGGGTTCATCTGATAGCGATAGGTATAGTTGTCGAGGAAGTAACCTGAGTTGGTGTTCTGAGCGGAAACTCCCATAGCGGCGCCAAGAACGACAGCGCCGGCAAATATATGTTTAACGATTGATTTCATTGAAGGAAAAATAGTTTAAAAACAGCTTAGAGTTTCTTTTCATAGTAACCGCTGACACATGCGCGGATGTCGGTGAGGATGATGTTCTGCGAGGGAGTGAGGGCGCTGTTGTCCTGCGAACCTCTCACGCGGGCTTCGAAGACGACGCCGTCGAGCTTCTGAATCGTACCGGTCATCTCGATAACAATGGGAGCATCGATGGTGTTAGGCTCGATCACATTGCTGCGTACTTCCACGCCGGGGATTCGGTTGCCTTCCTTGTCGAGGGGCCAGGCGACGAGCTCTACACTGAGGGGACACTCGTTGGCAACGACGGCGTTGAGGCTGAGCTTGGTGATGGTTACAGCATCAAGATCCTCGCTGCTCCAGCCATCCTGAGTATCGGTGTAGACGATCAGAGCGTCGGAAGTCAAAGCCAGGGGAGCGACAAGTTCATAAGAGCCATTCACACCTTCCAGGCTGCGGCCGAGAGCGAAGTCGGTAACCTGCTGGCTGGGAATCTGAGGCGAGTCGAGCTTGATACCGATCTGGTCGGGGAGACCCTGCTTTTCAAATCCGGCGGGAGTAGCGAGCAAGTTGCCGAGGGTTGCGAAGGGCACGAAAGTGAGATTGCTGCTGAAGCGATCGGGAACGTTGATATAGTCCATCGAGGGAGTGAGCACGAAGTTATAGGGGCCGGCGACACCGTAATTGTAACCGATGGTGAAGGGGCTCCCGGGGGTGAAATCGAGAGTCGGAGCATCCTGGCGGATAGCGCTCAGAGTGATACCGGTCTCACACTTGAGATTGTTTACAGCCACGGGATTGTTGACCTGGATGTAGATCTGGGGATTGGCCAGGCTGATGTTAGTGCCTTCGCCCGAGAGGAAATCGGGAACGTCGCCGAGGCTCACGGGATTGATATTGATACCGTCAAGCTTGTAGTTGACCTTACCGCTGAAGCTGTTGGCAACGAGCTGGCTCACGTCGTAGCTGGCCTTGAAATGCAGGCGGCCGGGGAGCTGGGAGGCGTTGAGGTTGGGGGTAAGCTTAACCTGACCGCTGAGGATCTTAACGCTGCCCTTGTAGCTGAATTCATGGTTGGCATTGATCGAGGCACCGGCTTTAACGAAGTCAACGCCGGTAGCCTTGAAGGTGAGGGAAACCTGATAGTTTGTAGCGGACAATGTATTGATGGTCCACAGTCCGGTATTTGTATCATAGGAACCTACAGAAGGCTGAGCGACAAGGCCCTTGGGCATCTGGAAGACAACATCGCTGAAAGTTATGTCCTTGATGACATCGCCCATTTCCATAGCTTCAAGCTTGATGGTAAAAGAAATTTCGGCATTGACATAGTCGAGTGATTCGATTGCCTCGTCGATCTTTCCGGCGTTGAAGTCAACATCATTGCCCATCTCCGTGATCTTATATGTTACAGAGAAATCATTGGGATCAAAAGGCAGATCAACCAGGGGTACAGGGAGGGCGATCGGTTCGAGGTAGGCCTCGGTAGGATTCAACGTGGGAGCAGCGGCGATAACTTTCTTGATTTCGATAGGATCGGACTTGAAAGTGCCGTCTTCAACCAGTGCATAGAATGTCTGGCCACCGATAGTGACGGGCTTGATCTTGCTGTCATCGTCAAAGGTGATGATGTCACCCATTGTAACTTTGTCGATGTTGACGGGAATCACAAGGTTATCAACCTTGATCTGCGTAGTTGTATCAATATCCGACAAATCATAGTCGTCCTTGACACAACCTGCAAGCAAAGGAAGGGCAAGCATGCCGGCCCCAATTTTTAAGTAGATTGATTTCATTATTTATAGGATTAATTAATAATCAAAACACGAAGGTTCCACAAGAATGATTTGACTGCAAATTTAATAATTAAATTACAAATGTAAAAATATTTTAACAATTTCAATCGAAGAAATTGAGAGGGGGAGAGGGTCACCCGGAGACAAAGCGGCACGCGAGGGAATAAGTCTTATAATTCTTATAAGTCATATAAAACGAATAAAGCGGCGCCGCGGGAAAGGGTGAGTTTGTCGCGACGCCGCTTTTTTACCTGCCGACTTGCAGGGGTGGACCACCTTTTCACCCGGAGACAAAGCTGTTTTGCGAGGGAGGTGGCGGGTTCATAACATCGCGTCTCCGACGCTCTCTGTCTTGTTATCGCTACCCCTCAGGCGCAAGCTGCCTGAAGTTTACCACGATAACGCGCCCTCCGGGCGCTCCCGGGACGAGGGGCCATCCGGGGGCGGACGCGAAAGATTCGCGTCCCTACTACTCCACGGATGGAATCACCCGAAGACATAGTGCCGCGGAGCGGCGGGGGATGGATGGTCCGGAGCGGGACGGGAGGGCCTGTGGACCTTTAGGCGCTCGGCGGCTCGCTCTTATATGTAGCCTTCTACATATCTTTGGCCCGTCGG
>CAYVTB010000095.1:0-8006 GCA_964454365.1 uncultured Bacteroides sp.
ACCGTAGATAGAGGCTGAGGCGGCATCCTTGAGCACCTGCATCGATTCGATATCGGTGGGGTTGATGCAGTTGATGTTGTCGGTGGGCACGCCGTCAATAATATAAAGAGGATCTACATTGGAGAAAGCCGAGGACATACCGCGCACGCGGATCGAGCCGGTACCGCCGGGAGCGGCATCGGGAATCACGTTAACGCCGGGCAGCTTGCCTGCGAGTGAATTCATGATGTTACCTGAATTTTCGCTAAGCGGTTCCTTCATGTTCATCACTGCGACAGCGCCGGTGAGGTCGGCCTTGCGCACGGTCTGGTAACCGATAACGACAACTTCATCGAGAAGTTCGAGGTTTTCCTCGAGGTAGACAGTCATCTCGGCGGCTGCGGGCAGTTCGGTCGGGATGAATCCGATGTAAGAAAATTTGAGGGTCGCTCCATCGGGAACGGTAAGAGAAAAATTACCGTCGAAGTCGGTTACGGCTCCGACATTGTTCTCTTCACAGAAGACAGATGCACCGATCAGGGGCTCGTCGTCGTTCTTGGAAAGAACTGTCCCGTGCACGGTGATGTTCTGTGCTTGGGCCGATACTGCCATCAGGAACAGCATCAAGGCCGCGAGGATTTGTTTTTTCATGTCTTGTAAGGTTAATAAATGTGATTTTTTCTGCCACAAAATTATAATACCTTAAGACGGAGTATTGTAACGGATGGTGCAAGAACTATTAAAAACCGTGCAAAGACTCAAAATCAATAGTCTTTGCACGGTTTTTAATAGAATCCGCGACTGAAAATCTCACCCGAGGCTCTTGACAGCCCAATCCTAAGGTTGGAAGCGGCCGGTTAACAATTCTTTCTTTAAAAATTCATAATTGTAGGCCGGGCTTTCAATATACATTCCAGTCGCCGGCTCGGATACTTTTGAGAAAGTCTCAGAATTATACCATGTGGAGACAGCCTCGCCAAGGGAGACCCCGTTATCTCTGATAATCCATCCGATTATATCTGTAGATATAGCCTCCAACAGAAATTGAAATGTCTTTTCTTTTGTCATGATAAGCGATTCAAATAGCCTGTAGCTTTAGCATTGTGAAAGAAGTATTGAATACTCAGCTCTTTATATTCCAAACGTCTCACAAGTTCGGAAATTGAGATAAAGCCGTCTTGGAAAAGCCGGAACGACATGGCGACAGCGTCATCGGCTATGGGGCCTATTACAATATCATAATCATGTGCAGGATGGACGATAGTCTCATTTCGATTCATCATTACAAACTCTGCCCATTCGTCGGTCGGCCTGTCAAACACTTTTACATTCAGATCACGGGAAGCTCTCTCAAATTCAAAGTCGTATTCTGTTATACATTCTTCTCCGCCGGTGCGCATGCAGCGCCGGAATGCCATGTTTCGGGCGTGGATGATATTGTCCGTTAGGTAGAATCCCCGCCCAAAGTCTTTGTAGGGATGGCACTTGGCAAAGTCCACCTTGTCAATCATGACGTTAGATCCGTGATAAAGTTTCATCCGATCCCTCCTCCATTATGTTTACAGATGGCTGTGACATCATCCACCCAGTCGTTTATCGAAAGGGTGTGTTCTGCCGCATAGCATTGCTCGAGAAAGTCAATTCCCTTGAAACGCAATAGATAGTTGGAAGCTTCTTTCGGAGTGAGAAAGTTTCTTTTTGCAAATTCGCTGATTGCAGTCACTATATAAGCGATTTCCTCCTTCCCGTGTCTTGTTTTAGGAATGAGATCGACTGTTACATTTGTATCAAGTGCATTGGCTACTCGGTTGATGGTGTCAAATGTCAATCCCTTGCCGCTTTCTATTTTGGATATAGTCGCTCGGCCCACTCCGATTCTTTCCCCGACCTCGGCCTGAGTCAGACCCAATTCAATCCTTCTTTGACTGAAAAGTTTGCCTATTTTGTCGAATCTGTCCTTCATACGCAATTCTTTTTCGCAAAGTTATAAATTGTTTCCAATATATGAAACAATTTTGAGGAAAAATAAAGTTGGTAGAAGGGATTACCCGAGTGTGGCGCAAACAACTTCTCGGTGTCGGAGTTGTGCCACTCCTTGAAAGATTCGGGATTGAGCCGAATGTAGTTCACTATGTCGGCGAGCCTACGTGCGTTGAAGCCGGGCTGCTTTTCTATGCTTGGAGCATAGCGCCTACGTCGGTGACAACGGAGTTGAAATTGATATGTTCGGAAATAGAAGCGTCCATAACTTGCTGATTATTCTTAGCAGAGGCAAACCGCCAAGGCTATGAGAGCGAAGTTATGGACGATATGACGGTTGCGAAAAGACGCTATTGTTTGTAACTATTATTTACTACTTCTTTCAGTTCTTCATCTGATACCTCTTTACAAAAAATATAATATACTTTCGTGTCAGTTGAAGATGCTCCTCCGTAGGCCCCAACATAGCCTGATCCTTTGGTAACTGATTTAGTTTCTAACAATTCCCATCCTTGTAATGACATGTAATTCAGGGCACCAATTAAGGATGTAAATTTCAAATCTTTACCATTCTCGTCTTTAATTGGCTGCGCTTTCTTATTAGTGCCGTCATCAAGTTTAATGGAATTCTTATGAAACTCCATCTCAACATAGATTTTTTTTGCGTTGACAGCAGAACAAGCAAAAATGAGGCTAAAGAATATGAGTAAGATTTTTTTCATTAAAAATATAATGCGTTAAATTTATATTGCAAGGTTGCACATTTTCAGCGAGGTAAACAAGTTATAGGAAAACTTCAAAACTTTAAGGTCGTTGACGCAGAAGATGCAGCAGTCGGGTATTGTTACCCGACCCTCTCGCGGAGGTCGGAAGGGGTTTCGCCGAAGGCTTCGCGGTAGCAGCGGGAGAAGTAGGCGGGTGTCGAGAAGCCGACTTCGTAGGCGATTTCGCTGATGTTTTTATCGGTCGTCGTCAGCAGGTCGCGGGCTGTGTTGAGGCGGATGCGGCGCAGCAGTTCCACCGGCGAATAATTTGTGAGGGCCTTGATCTTGCGATAGAATTGGGAGCGGCCCAGATTCATTTTAGTCGCCAGCGAGTCGACATTGAGGTCGGGGTCAGACATTTCAGCGGTTATGATTTCCATCAGCCGGGCATAGAAATCACTGTCGATGCCGTGGTTCTGACTCGGAGAATTGAGCGGAGGAGTCTTGGATGTGCGTCCGCCCGCGGGAGCGGCAGATGTATTTCCGTGGACTTCCATGATACGGTGACGGTTTTCGATGAGGCTGCGGCAGCGGGCCTTCAGTACACTGAGGCTGAACGGCTTCGACAGATATCCGTCGGCTCCGCTATCATATCCTTGCACGCGCTGCTCGTCCATGGAGCATGCCGTGAGCATCAGAACGGGAATGTGGCTGGTCGAAATCTCGTTCTTGAGCAGGCGGCAACACTCGAGGCCGTCCATGACCGGCATCATCACATCACATATAATAAGATCAGGAACGTGACGCGCGGCAGTGCGGAGGCCTTCACGGCCGTCGGCGGCTTCGATGACATTGTAATCGTCGGCCATGAGTTCGCTTATCATCCTTCTGACGTCGGCATTGTCATCGATAACGAGCAGCACGGGACGGTCAGAAGCGACATTGTCGACCGGAGCGTCGTTAATCTCGACCTCAGAATCAAGGATAGCCTTGACCTCGTCGGCTGTGAGACGGGCATCGGTTGCCGACAGCTCGCGCTCGACATGTTTGACAGGAATCACGACCGTGAAGGTGGTGCCGCGTCCTATCTCGCTGACCACGGATATGCTGCCCTCATGGAGTTCCACAAAGGCCTTGGCGAGCGACAGACCTATGCCCGAACCGTCGGCGTTGACGCGGTCGACCTGGTAGAAGCGGTCAAAGATGTTGCCGAGGTCGTCGGCGCCGATACCCTCGCCGTTATCGGCTACCGAGAATGTAATCGCCTCAACCTCGTTGCGGTAGGTGATAGTGATGCGACCGTTGTCGGGAGTATATTTGAATGCATTGGAGAGCAGGTTGAAGAAAACGCGCTCGATCTTTTCGACGTCGATTGCGGCCGTCCGGTCATCGTCATCGGCGATGTCTATCGTGAGCTTGATGTCGCGCTTGCGGGCCAGGGCCACGAAGGCCGACGCCCAGTCGCGCATGAGTTCGGCCGGCTTGACCTCGGTTAAGTAAAGATGCAGCTTGCCGTTCTCATACTTGCGGAAATCAAGAATCTGGCTGATGAGGCGGCGCAGAATCTTTACATTCTTGCTCGCTATCTGCATCAGCGAGTGCTGCAGCGGGGTGAGGTTGGTGGCCGCGGCAAGCTGTTCAACCGGCTCGGTTATAAGGGTGAGCGGGGTGCGCAGGTCGTGGGAAGCATTGGTGAAGAACATCAGCTTGGACTGCGTGGCCGTCGTGAGCTGTTCGTTGAGCTGTTGCTGCAGGTTGCGCTGCTCTTCGAGGAGGCGGTTCTGCTCCAGGAGCTCGGTCTGGTGTTTCTTTCTCTGCCAGTAGGCGCGCAGGAGCATTATCAACACCACAAACAGCAGAATTACAATCGTGACCGTTGAATAGAAAAGGCTGCTCTGGGCATTGTGGCGGGCCCAGAATTCATCAATCTGGTCCTTGAGACGGGCGATTTTAGAACTTTCTTCCTTGAGCGACTGGCTCTGCAACAGCAATATATCGGCATTGGTGCGGTCTACCGGCGAGGAAACCGGCAGCGTCAGGACGGTGTCGAAAGGCTCGTCGCGCAGAATCTTCAGGGCGGTCCTTATCAGCAGGTGACCTTCCGTGGGGTAGAGGAACGTCGCGTCGATTACAGAATCGGCGACAGCCTGGAGACCTATTTCGGGGGCAGCATCGATACCGATGATGTGAGGATGCAGGCCGCGTGCACGGGCGGCGTCGGAAGCGGCGATCGCCATGCGGTCATTATGGGCATATATCAGGTCAACATCGGGGTAAATGCTGAGCAGGGAGTCGGTTACGCGCAACGCGTCGTCATAGTTCCAGTTGCCGAAGGCCGAGGCGGTTATACTCTCGCCGGCGGCAGTAAGGGCTGCCTCAAAGCCTTCGTGGCGTCCTATTGCCGGAGTAGAGCCCGGCAGTCCGTAGATCTCGAGCATGCGTGCACCAGGTCCGGCGAGGTTGCGTGCATATTCTCCCGCCGATTTCCCCAGGCCGGCATTGTCGGCGCCCTGGAAAGCAGTATAGTCGTCGCTGTTGATACTGCGGTCAAAGATTATCACCGGTATACCCTTGTTATAGGCTTCCTTTATTATAGGAGCGATGGCATCGGCCTCGTTGGGAGCGGCGATGATGATGTCAAAGTCGTTGTCGATGAAATATCGGATGTCGGCGATCTGTTTTGCGTTGCTGTCGTCGCCCGAGCGTATTTCCACTGTCGCCTCGGGGTGGAACATAATCTCGCTGGTGATCTCGCGGTTCATTTTCGCGCGCCAGTCATCGTCGCTGCACTGCGATACGCCGATGCGGAAGGACTGTTGCTTGGTGCAACCCGCAGCGACAGACATTATTATAATAATTCCGGCTAAAAATCTAAGCAGGTTTTTCATGTGTATCGGGTAGTCGGTATTGAGAGATAAGATGTTGTTGCAAAGGTAACAAAATATTATGAAAAACAGATACTTTACTTATAAAAATTGAGCGATGCAACATTTGTGCTATTGTTGGGGCGATAATTTATAGGGTCGGGTGACGTTTTTTATGTAGTTTTGCATTGCCGAGAGCGCCCCGCCGGGGTGAACCGGCTTAACCGAACAATCAAATATCAGAAATATGAAAAACTTTCTCATGACAGCCGCGTTTTCTCTCGCCGTTCTCTCAGCGAGCGCAGTCAGCGACGCCGCGCCCGAAAGAGGCGTGGAAGTCGAGCATCTCGGCGTTAACACCACTCTGGTGCGCATCACCGGTGACGGCCGCTATCTGCTCCTCCCCGTGCAGGAGTCCAACGACGAGGCCAATATCAAGATTCTTACCAACGCCCGCTATGCAAAAGATATAAACGTGCGCCTTGCCAAGTCCAAGGTCGACTATTATGTCCCCCTTGACCTGGAGCCTTTCAGGGGTAACGATATCACGCTTCTTGTCGAGACCACCCAGAGCCGTTCATCGGTTCGCGAGGCCCGCAACGATGCTTTCTGGAGAGAAATGGCGCTGTCCGATACATTTGACGTTTCCAATCGCGAGAAATATCGCCCCGCCTTCCACCACACTCCCCTCTGGGGCTGGATGAACGACCCCAACGGCATGGTCTACAAGGACGGCAAGTGGCACCTCTATTATCAGTATAATCCTTACGGTTCCAAGTGGCACAATATGTCATGGGGCCATTCCGTGTCGACCGACCTCGTTAACTGGGAGCATCAGCCCGTGGTTCTCGAGTCTGACGGTCTCGGAATGATCTTCAGCGGCTCGGGTGTCGTGGACCACAATAACACGGCCGGTTTCGGCGAGGATGCCCTGGTCTTCCTTTACACATCGGCCGACCGCACCCAGCAGCAGAGTCTCGCCTGGAGCAACGACGGAGGCCAGACGCTGAATGTTTACCCCGGCAACCCGGTCATCACGATGGAGACCGAGGCCCGCGACCCCAATATGTACTGGAACGAGGAGCGCGGCGAGTGGGTGCTCTATCTCGCCCATGCCCTTGATCACGAAATGCTGTTCTTCACCTCGCCCGACATGAAGACCTGGACCCTGCAGAGCAGCTTCGGTAACGGCATCGGCTCTCAGGACGGTGTGTGGGAATGTCCCGATCTTTTCCGTGTCCCCGTTGACGGTGGCGACAGCTACAAGTGGGTTCTCCTGTGCAACATCAATCCCGGCGGACCCTTCGGCGGCAGCGCCACTCAGTATTTCGTGGGCGACTTTGACGGCCACACCTTCACCGTCGACCGCGATGCCGACGGCACCGTACCCGTGAAGTGGCTCGATTACGGCAAGGACCACTATGCCACCGTGAGCTGGAGCGACGCGCCCGACGACCGTC
The DNA here is from genome assembly GCA_964454365.1 of uncultured Bacteroides sp. GTDB lineage: Bacteria > Bacteroidota > Bacteroidia > Bacteroidales > Muribaculaceae > CAG-873. The sequence goes on from CAYVTB010000095.1 coordinate 6,988, forward strand.
GCACCGTCATCGGCTGGATGAGCAACTGGCAGTATGCCGCCGAGGTCCCGACCATGCAGTTCCGCAGCGCCAATACCCTTCCCCGCGACATCACACTGTTCACGGCTCCCGACGGTCGCCTCTACGCTGCCTCGGCTCCTTCGCCTGAACTTCTCTCCATGCGCGGCGACATCGTGACTAAGGCCCGCAACGTGAAGCTCGGCTCCAAAGCCCGCAATTATGCTCTGCCCTCGGCCAACGACGGAGTCTGCGAAATCGTCCTTACACTCACGGCCCGCGAGGGTGCCAAGGTCAACATGACGCTTGCCAACCACGCCGGCGAGAAGGTCGACATGGTCTACGACGTCAACGAGCGCACCTTCTCCTTTGACCGCAACAACAGCGGCATCACCGATTTCAGCCAGGATTTCCCGGCCGTGACCGTGGCCCCGACATTCAGCGACAGCGAGCGCCTCGAGCTGCGCATCTATGTCGACCGCTCGAGCATCGAGGTCTTTGGCGACGACGGCCGCTTCGTGATGACCAACCTCGTCTTCCCGACCGCTCCCTACTCAACCCTGGCAGTGAGCGCCCAGGGCAACGCACGCATCGCCGACCTCCGCGTCTATTCTTTGAAAACTAAATAAAACATATAACCATGGAAACACCCAAGACATTACCTGCAAGCCGCAACTCCTTCCTGCTGCAGATCATCCCCGTGATGTTTTGCTTCTTCGTGATGGGTTTTGTCGACCTTGTAGGCACCGCAACCAACTATGTTCAGAAAGACCTTGGACTGACTGAATCCCAGGCCTATCTCTTCCCCTCTCTCGTATTCTTCTGGTTCCTGATCTTCTCGGTTCCGACCGGAATGCTCATGAACAAGATCGGCCGTAAAAAGACCGTTCTTATCAGTATTGCCCTCACCGCCGTGTCACTTGTAATTCCCCTCTTTGGTGAAAGCTACTATGTGATGCTCGTGGCCTTCTCGCTCCTCGGTATCGGCAACGCCATAATGCAGACTTCGCTCAACCCCCTCG
>CAYVTB010000096.1:0-7998 GCA_964454365.1 uncultured Bacteroides sp.
ACGTGAAACTCATGTCGCCGCCGCAGAGACGGAGTATATGCCAGGGCAGACCGAGTTTCTCGAGCAGTCCCTGCACATGGTCTTTCATCTCTTCGAGAGCCGCATAGCTGTTTTCCGGCTTCTCGATGCGCACGATTTCCACCTTGTCAAACTGGTGCAGACGGTTGAGGCCGCGCACGTCCTTGCCGTAGGAGCCGGCCTCGCGACGGAAACAAGCCGAGTAGGCACAATTCTTAATAGGCAGCTCGTCGCCCGGGAGGATTACGTCGCGGTAGAGATTTGTGACGGGCACCTCGGCGGTGGGAATCAGATACAGGTTGTCGAGGGTCACGACATACATCTGGGCTTCCTTGTCGGGGAGCTGGCCTGTGCCGTAGCCCGATGCCTCGTTGACGACATAGGGGGGCTGTACCTCGAGGTAGCCGGCTTTGGAGGCTTCGTCCAGGAAGAACTGGATGAGTGCGCGCTGGAGCTTGGCACCCTTGCCGAGATAGACGGGGAAGCCGGCACCGGTGATTTTCACGCCGAGGTCAAAGTCGATCAGGTGATATTTGCGGGCGAGATCCCAGTGGGGCAGAGCGTCCTCGGGGAGTTCCGGCATGGGACCGCCGGTCTTTTCCACCACGTTGTCCTCGGCTGTACGGCCTTCGGGAACCATGTCACAGGGGACATTGGGGACATTGAGGAGGATGTTGCGGATATCGGTTTCGGCCTGGGCAACGGCAGCGGCAGCTTCCTTCTGCGCGGCCTTGATGTCGGCGACAGCCTTCTTGGCCTCCTCGGCGGCTTCGCGCTCGCCGGCCTTCATGTGGGCGCCGATCGATGCCGAGAGCTTGTTGAGCTCGGCCGACATATTATCGTTCTTAAGCTGAAGAGCGCGACGCTGGTCGTCGAGCTCGATAACCCGGGCGATGGTTTCGCGCCCGTCAAAGCCCTTGACAGCGAGACGCGCGATGATGCGCTCGGGGTCGGCCTTGATTTGCTGCATGGTGAGCATGGCTTATATCGTTTTTTTATGGTTGTTGTTATGTTAAGCCCGGCGGATCAGTTCCGCGAGAGCAATTCTTTTACCTTGGCCGAGATAGCGCGGCCCTCGGCACGGCCTGCAAGCGCCTTGGAAGCGACGCCCATCACCTTGCCCATGTCGGCGGGCGAGGAGGCGCCGGTGGTCTCGATAATCTTCAGGAGCTCGGCTTCCAGCTCGCTCTCACTGAGCTGCTTGGGCAGATAATCCTCGATGACGGCGACCTCGGCGAGCTCGCTCTCGGCAAGTTCGGGTCGGTTCTGCTCGGTGTAGATGCGGGCACTCTCGCGACGCTGCTTGGCCATGCGCACCAGTATCTTGACGGCGTCGGCCTCTGAGAGCTCGCCGCCTGCTCCCGGGGCGGTCTTGGCCTCGAGAAATTCTTTCTTGATGCCGCGCAGCGCTTCGAGTCTTGCTTTTTCGCGCGCGAGCATCGCCTTCTTTATGTCGTTGTTGACAGTTTCAAATAAGTCCATAAGTATTCTTTAGAACCGGATTAACAGACTGCAAAATTAATGATTTTTCGCGACACTGAGCCACTGCATGTTATAAAAGTTGTGTTTCAGGGAACAAATATACCTAAAAAACCGCCTGCCGCGCCTTCAAATTTATCGCCTGCGGTGTCAATATTCAAAAATAAATACTAATTTTGCAAAAATTCATTTATACATAACCCTATGAAACTGCTCAAAGAATTCAAGGAATTTGCCCTCCGCGGCAATGTGGTAGACATGGCGGTCGGTGTTATCATCGGTGCCGCATTCGGTAAAATCGTTACCTCGCTGGTCAACGATATCATCATGCCCGGTATCGGCGTGCTCACCGGCGGCAGCGCCCAGTTTGCCGAGTACAAGTGGGTCATCAAACCGGAACAGCTCGACGGTGTAACCGGCGAAGTCATCACTCCCGAAGCTGCCATCACCTGGGGCGCCTTCGTGCAGACTATCGTTGACTTCCTCATCGTCGCCTTCTGTATTTTCCTCGCCATCAAGGTTATGAACAACCTCATGCGCAAGAACAAGAAGGAAGAGGAAGCTCCTGCAGCTCCCGCCGGTCCTACCCAGGAAGAACTCCTCACGGAAATCCGCGACCTGCTCAAGGAGCAGAAGAGCGCCAAGTAAACAGTCCCCGCGCCCCGCGATGCGCGTGCTGTTCCTTATAGGCTTCCCCGGGGCCGGCAAGACCACCCTGGGACGCGCTCTTGAAGACAGCGGCTCCGCAGCCTTTGTCGACCTCGACGAGGCTGTGGAGCGGCGTGCTTCGATGTCTGTAGCCGAGATCTTCGCCAACCATGGCGAGGCGGCTTTCCGCGCGATGGAGCTCGATGAACTGCGCCGTATCTGCGACAACTCTGCCGGAGACGGTCGCCCACTGGTAGTAGCCTGCGGAGGCGGTACTCCATGCCGCCCCGAAGCCATGGACATGATGCTCGGGCGAGGCGATGTTGTGTGGCTCCTGTCGCCCGACGAGCTGCTGCTCAAGCGCTTGCTTGAGGCCGGTGACCAACGGCCCAAGATTGCCGGGCTCGACGAGGACGGTGTCAGAGACTACATCCGACGAGTGAGCCGCGAACGCCACGACGCCTATGCCCGCGCCACCCACACCTTTGACTCTTCCCTTCTCGACACAGCCGAGGGCATCGAGCGCTCGGTAAAACTTTTCATTTCACGCTTCTCAATTTAACCCCATGCAAGAGATACCCACACCCCAGGAACAGCCGGTGGAGACCCTCAAAGGGCGCCGGCGCGTCACCATAGGCCTCCCGGCGGCCACCGTCGACGGAGAGCGCCGTTTCCCCCTCACCCCCGAAGGGGCGGCCATGCTGGTCGATCGCGGTTTTGAGGTGTGGCTCGAAAGCGGAGCCGCCGCGGCTATTCATTTCAGCGACGACGCCTATGCCCGCGCCGGCGCCCGCATCTGTAACCGCGCCGAGGCTCTTGCCCGCGACATTGTCCTCCACCTGCCGGCCATCTCGGCCGAAGACGCAGCAAAGATGCGCCACGGGGCCGTGCTGCTATCGCTTCTTCATGTCGAAAGCCGCAGCGTCGAGAGCATCCGCGAACTGCTCCGACGCCACATCATCACCATCGCTCTCGACCTGGTAGAGGACGAGGGGGGACGCCGACCCTTTGCCGACATCATGCGCGAGGTCGACGGCCGCGCGGCAATGGCTATCGCCTCGTCGCTGCTGGCCGACCCCGTCCACGGCAAGGGCATCCTGCTCGGAGGCGTGGCAGGCATCGTCCCCTGCGAGGTGACTGTGATAGGCAGCGATATCGCCGCCGTCGCCGCCTCGCGGAGCGCCATCGGCCTGGGAGCCACGGTGAGAATGTTTGACAACGACTCCTACGGGCTGCGCCGAGCCATCGAAAATCTGTCATCGGGCGGCGGCGACCGCGTCATCGCCTCGGCGCTCCATCCGCGCGTGCTGGCCTCGGCCCTGCGCTCGGCCGATGTCGTCATCGCCACTCCCACACGCCACCCGCTGGAAATCGGCATCGACATGGTAGCCGAGATGAAACGCGGCGTCATAGCCTTTGACCTCACGGGACGTCTCAACTGCCCGCCATTCCCGGGGCTGCGCCGGGTCGACCTTGCTTCGCGCGACGGTCGCTACCACATGGCCGACGCGCTCGCCTGCTGCTATGTCAACGCTGGCTCGGCCGTACCCCGCACGGCGGCCATGGCTCTCACTTCCACGTTGATGACAATGCTCGACGATGTGCTCGTGTGTGAAGGAATGACCAATGCCCTGCGCTTCAATGCCGGCCTGAGCCGCGCTGCCCTGACCTTCCTGGGCAAGCCCGTCAACACACAGATTGCCGCCATCCTCAACTGCCGCTGCATCGACATCAATCTTTTCCTTCATTTTTCCTGACAGATGGCTAAGTATTACGTTGTGTGGGAGGGCCGCGAGCCCGGGGTCTATGACGACTGGGACGATTGCCTTGAACAGGTGAGCGGTTATCCCGGCGCCAAATACAAGTCCTACAACAGCCGCGAGGCCGCTGTAGAGGCTTTCCGCGGCAATCCCGAGGAACAGGCCGCGTTCCTGCGTAAATTAGCGTCTCACGCTGCGAAGCCAATAGTCGACTACACCACAATCCCGGGCATAAGGCTCGACGCAATCGCGGTCGACGGCGCCTGCTCGCGCAATCCGGGGCCCATGGAATACCGCTGCGTACGCGTTGCCGACGGCGTTGAAATCTTCCACGGAGGCCCCTACGAAGGCGGCACAAACAACATCGGCGAGTACATAGCCATCATCCACGCCGCCTCGCTGCTTGCCGCCCGCGGCGACACCACAACTCCCATCTATTCCGATTCCCGCACGGCGCTGGCCTGGGTGCGCAACCGGCGTTCAAACACCAAGGTGACTCCCACGCCTGAAAACGCGCCCCTAAGGGCTGTCCTGGCGCGGGCCGACGCCTGGATCGCCGCCCACGACATCGTCAACCCGCTGCTGAAGTGGGACACCGAGCGCTGGGGCGAAATCCCCGCCGACTTCGGTCGAAAATAATTACCGTGCTACCTCTTTGTTAACAACCGTGCCCCGCACCACGATATAAACCGTGCCCGGGACGGGATTGTCGACTTTCATGCCCTGCATGTTGTAATATACGGGGTTATAGTCGGTGTCGGTAACGATGTCGGCAAAGCCGTCGACATAGTCGCCGCTAAAGCCGTCGGCCGTGTAGATACCGCCGTTGTGGAGCACGAGGTCGGCTGTCTGCGTGCCGCTGCCGTTGCTGAACACAACCATGAGCGCAACGTTCCCGTCCGCGACATCGAAGGTATATTTATGGTAGCCGCTGACCGGGTCAAGAGTCATGGCCGAGCCGGGCCACGAACCGCCGGTATAGTTCTTGGAAGTGTTGTCGCGCTCCCATATCCAGGCATAAGGCGTGTTCCAGCCCTTGACATCATTGAAATATACATTGTATACTGCAGGATCTCCGGCCGGTGGCACCGGGTCGTCGCCAATCTCGCCGGCACCCTCGATTGTCCTGACATAACCGGCAGCATTGTAATATCCGCCGTTGATGTATTCCCAGCCGTCGGTGCCGGTCTGCTCGCTGCCGTTGTTGAAAATGACTTTGCCCTTGACCTTGCCGGTACCGGTATAATTCCACTTCCACACCTTGTTGCCGAGATAGGTCATTGCCTGCCCGGGCCACGCGGTGCCGCTGAAGACCTTGGAACCGTCCCAGATCCACACGTTGAGCGCCGTCCAGCCGTTGGTTGATTCGAAGAAAATGGCCTGCTCGCCCTCGCTCATCGAGGGTGCGACCGGCTCGTCGGGCTCGATGATCACGGGGCCTGAATTATCGCGTACGGTTACCAGATCAAGGGGTTCCTCGTTGCCGTCATAACCGGCCTGGGGCACTTCCACAGGCACCGTAGTATAAAGGTAGCGGCCGTCATCGCCGACCTTGCCGGGAGCCGGAGTCAGCTCGGTCGCCAGCACATAAACACGCATGTTGCCTTTGCCCGAACATTTTACAGACAGCTTGCCGTCGGTGACGGTAGCGACATCGCCTGTCACAGCATCGGTATAGGTGCCGTTGAGGACGCCCGTAAAAGTAGCGTCACCGCTGATGGTGACCAGCGCGTAGGAATCAGTGTTGTCGTCGACATAGCGGCGCTTGAACGAGATTCCCGAGCCCGAGCAACCCTCGGTCGAGTACTGTCCTTTGCGCAGGGCCGGGATAGCCTGACGCAGCAGGTTGAGGCGCCTGATGTGCAACGCCAGCGGATGGCTCAACGTCGCGGCTATGTTTCCGGTCGCCGAGGCATAGGTAGCGAAGTCGCTGACGTCGACCGTGCCCTCGATGTATCCGCCGAAGTAGGCGCGACCCGAGTTGATCAAGGCCAGGTTGGCGCCCTCGTCGATGGTCTTGCCCGCACGGAATTCTATTTCCGAGCCATAGTATAGACAGGGAATACCGCGCCAGGTGAACATCAGCGACAGATTCTCGGCCCAGGCGTCGCGACCCCAGCTGAAGCGGCAGCGGTCGTTGCCGTTGGGCCCGTAGTCATGGGAATCGACGTAAACCACATTCCAGCGGGCGTCGTTGTAGAGATTGTCCTCGCTGCGCACGCCGAAAGCATTGCGGGCATCGCGGAAACGCCAGTGCATAGGGAAGTCTATCACGCTCAGCCCCGAGTTCATCGAGTAGTCCTCGGCCCGGTAATCGTTGCCGTCGAGAAGGGCATTGTTGCTCCGGGGCATGTTGGAGTGGCCCGCGTAGTCACGCGCCTGGGCCAGGACCGACTGAGCGTTGACATGAGTGCCAAACTCGCCTTCCATGATCACCTGGCTGTCCCACGAAGCGGGGTCCGTGTCCCAGGCATAGTCCTTTTCCTCTTTCCAGGTGTAGAAACATGGCGAGCAATTATAGTTCTGGCCGCGGTAGATGACCTCCTCGGCACGGGCACACACCTCGGTATACATGAAAAACGGCGTGCCGCCTCGCTTGTCCTTGCAACGCTCGGCGATAGCCTCCAGGCCGGGGATGAAAGCCTTGTTGAATGTGAGGCGCGAGATGTGACCGCCGGTATCGATGCGGAAACCGTCAACACCCATCTCAATGAAACGCCCGTAGCAGTCAATAAGATAGTTGTAGACCGCGGGGTGCTCAGTGTTGAGGTCGACACAGTCGCCTGCAATCTGCCCCCACCAGCGGGAGGCATCGTCCCAGTCCCAGTTCTGGCCAACATGGTGCCAGTAGTTGTGAACGTCGTGGTTGACGCCGTCGACGTTCTTCATCAGCGACAGGCGCGCCTGATGCTGACTCGCGCCGGGCAGCGAGAAATAGTTCTCGGGCAGCTGACTGTCGGGATGCATGAGCATCGAGGTGTTAATGTTGGAGAGATTCTTGGTGTAGTCCTTGGTGAACATCGGGCACAGGCGTTCCTCGCCGAAATTGCCCGTGTGCTGCAGCACGATATCGAGAATGATTTTCATGCCGCGGGCATGGGCTGCGTCGATCAGGTCCTGAAAACGGCAATCCTCGCTCTCGTAACGCGGATCGACCTTGCCGAAGTCGATGGCATGATAGCCGTGATAGTCGAGACCCGAGGCGTTCTCGACCACGGGCGTGATCCACACGGCCGTGAAACCCAGCGCCTTGATATAATCAAGCTTGTCGATGAGCCCCTTGAAGTCGCCGCGCCACTCGGGGTCGTTGACATTCTTGACACCGTCCCAGCAATAGGTATTGTTAGAGGGGTCGCCGTCATAGAATCGGGTAGTCATGGCAAAGTAGATGGTCTCGTCGCGGAAATCGCTGCGCGAGCCTACAAAGGCCGCCCGGGCAGCATTGGCGGCGGTAAGCGCCAAGAGACCGGCACACAGCATCTTTATGATTGGTTTCATAGAAAAATCAAGCCTGAAAAGATGGTATTAAATAACTGAATGAAAAGTATGATAACACTCAGGCACTACAAATTTAGGCATTTATTCCTTTATGCCGCGGACAACGCAAGGGTAGAGGGCAGCATATTTAACAAACATTAACTATTGCACGTTCCGCGGAATTTTTTTGGCAAAAAATGGCAGGTTTATGAGTTTTTGTATGTAAATTTGTGATTCAATGTAAAAACTCCCAACTATGCGCAAAAGATACAACCGTGTATTACTCAAGCTGAGCGGCGAGTCGCTCATGGGCCATCAGGGCTATGGCATTGATACAGAACGCTTGCACGCCTATGCCACCCAGATTCAGGAAGCCGTGTCAGAAGGCATCCAGGTAGCCGTGGTCATCGGCGGCGGCAACATCTTCCGCGGCCTCAGCGGCGCCTCGCGCGGCTTTGACCGCGTGATGGGCGACCAGATGGGCATGCTCGCCACGGTAATCAACTCGCTCGCCCTGTGTTCGGCTCTCCGCGGCATCGGCCAGGCAGCCAAGGTGTTCACGGCCATCAATATGTTCCCCATCGGCGAATATTACAGCAAATGGAAAGCCATCGAA
>CAYVTB010000097.1:0-7904 GCA_964454365.1 uncultured Bacteroides sp.
GAGCAGCGGTGCCGGCGAAGTCGGCGCGGAGACCGTGGACGCTGATGGCGAGGGCGCCGCCGTTTTCAATGTCGGCGATAGCGGCTGCGTCACCAACTGCGTAGCAGGCGAGGCCGTTGCCGGGCGAGTAAACATAGACGCGTACATAGCCGTCTTCATCCTTGACGATGTCAATCGGCGAAGAGCCGTCGGCATTGTCGGCAGTGCCGAATGAAGTGGCAGGAACGGTTGCGAAGGTCGAGAGGGTCGAGAAGTCGCGACCGCCGGCGGCGAGGGTAGCCAGGGTGTAGCTTGAGCCCTTGGCAGCAGCGCCCGAGTTATAGACTACGACAGGGGTGTTGTTGACGGTAAATTCAACGATGCCGTTGTCAGAGGTGGGCACGCCTTCCATAGCACCGGGAGCCTGTGCAAGAGAGCCTTTGATTTCGCCGGTGGCAAAGTCGTATAAAGCAGCGGGAGCGGCGGAACCGTCAACATAGCAGTGGTTTTCGTCGATTGGGAACAGGCGGGGTGCTGTGCCGAAGTTAGAGGCGTTGCCAACAAATTCACGGGTGGTGAATGTCTGGGTGTCGGTAACCTCGCCGTCTTCAACGGTCCAGCGGATGAGGGTACCCTTGTTGTGGCAGACGGCGAAGACGTAGAAGAGTTCAGAAGTTACGTCACCATAGATAGCGGCGTAGTCGACACGGGTTGAAGTGGTGGTGCGACCCTTGAGCTCAGCGATTTCGGTGACTTCACCGGTAGCGAGGTTAACGAGGCCGAGATGAATGGGACGGGAAGTGACCGTCGACGACTGGTCAAAGATGCAGATGTTGTTGCGCGAGTCCTTGACAACCTGATTGCAAGGCCAGGAAGCGACATTTTCGATGCCGGTGAGCTGCAGGTCGCGGATGTGCTCGCCGGTGAAGGCGTCGTACTGGCGCAGGGTTGCAGTGGCTGTGCGGCTGTTGGCGTCGCGCTCGGTGACGTAGACAAAGTCGGAAGTGGCGGCCATCGAACGGTGGAAGGAACCATTGCCCTCAAAGGTTAGTGAAGAGGGGCCTTCGGCAGTGGAGCGGTACCAGAGGTTGGTGACTGCTACGGAACCGGTTGCGGTAACGGGGTCAAGTGAAACCTCATAGCCGTTCTCGATGTCGCCGGGTTGGCCGCGGCGGACGTTGAAAGAGAAGGCGTCGGAGATTGATGAGTTGACGCGACGGCCGTGAACAATGACTCGCCAATAGAAATTGCCCGAACCAAGGACTGCCGAATGAACAGTGTGGGCTGTCTCGGGTGCGGAAACATATGTGCTGTAAACGGGCATTGCGAAATCAGCGTCGCGAGAGATTTCAAGATAGTAGCGGTCGGCGTCCTTGACGGGTTCCCAGCCGAGGGTGATATTGCCTGCTTCGATTGTGGAGCCATCGCCGGGGAGAGTGAGAACGGCCTTGTCGGCTACCTGGCGGGTGGGGGAGAAGAAGGGGCGGCCTTCGGTGTAATAGTAAAGCTTATTTGGCTCGCAGACAGCGACGCGCCAGTAGAGCTGAGAATTGTTGCCGAGGTTGGAGAGGTCAAAGGTTGCGGTGGGTTCGGTGAGATCTTCCTGAGACATCATGATGCTTGAGAAATCCTCGCGGCTTGAGATCTGGGCGATGTAAGTTGCGCCGGAGACAGGTGTCCAAGTGAAGACGGCGTCCCAGTCAACCACAGCGTCGGCAACGGGAGAAAGCAGTTCGGTAGCAGCCGAGCGCTCGCCCGTATAATTAACTGTAGCGGGAGCATACTCGAAACCGTAGCCGTCGTAGACACACACGGCATACCAATAATTGTTGCGGAATTCTTCGGGAATGACATATTCAGTATCATAAGAAACGTCCACAAGGTAGCGGCCGTCGATTCCGTCACCGTTGGCCTGCATAGCTTCCTCAACGGATTTGCTCAGGGGAACGGCATAAATTGAGTAGCGCATGATGGTGTTTTCGCGCTCGACCGCGACGGGATTCCATGATAACTTGCCGTCTGCGTCGATCTTGGCGCCTTCGGGAGCACCATACTCGACGTGCTCTTTCCAAGTCAGAGGGGGAATAAGGGCGGGGCGCTGATAGCTATAGGTCTGAAGCCAGTCGCCGAGGCCTGAGTATTCGGGACCGTCAAACTGCTTGGCGCTGAAGTAAATCTGACCGGGGGCAAGGTCTTCGGCATTTGAGCGGCCGATTTCAATCTGAGCGACAAATTCGTTCCAGCCGGTCTCATTGTTACCGCCGAAAGAGGCGTTGTTAACCTTGTAAGAGGCCATCGAGATGTAGTTGTGGCGGCCAAAGTGCTCGGCGACATAGTCCCACCACTCTGCAAGGGGAGTGAAGTAGGCGGGACCTTCAGTGCGTGCCCAGTAGATCTGGGGAGAAATGAAGTCGATGGTGCCTTCGTGGAGCCAGGCGAGGGGATCGGCGTAGATTTCATCATACTGCCAGTCGTAACCTGCTGTGGGAGGCTTCACACCGTGCTGGGAGGCCGACTTGCCGGCAGTACCGGCCGGGCCGATGCCGTAGTGCATGTCGGGACGGTCGTTCTGAACCATTTCGTAGAGCTCGGCGACGAATTCGTTTACGTTGCGACGGCGCCAGTCACCGATCGAAAGACCTGAGTTGGCGTCCTTCCACATCTGATAGTCACCCGCAGAAGCCGACTCGGTGAGATGGTCACCGGGGTAGAAGTAGTCGTCGAAAATCATACCGTCGATGTTGTAGTTGGTATAGATTTCCTTGATTACATCGAGACAGTGCTGGCGGGCATCGGGAACGGCAATGTTGAAGATAGTCCATTTACCGCTCTTGAGTTCCCAACCTTTTTCGCGCCATTCGAGGTCAAAATCGGTATCATAGGTTGTACCTGTATTATTGATGCGGAAGGGGTTGATCCAGGCATAAAGCTCGAGACCGCGCTTGTGACATTCCTCGATGGCAAACTGGAGGGGATCCCAGCCCGGATCGACACCACGGGCGCCCGATACAGAGGCGCTCCAAGGTTCAAGAGAAGACTTGTAGAGAGCATCGGCCAGGGGGCGAACCTGAAGACAGATACCTGTAAAATTGTGCCGCTTGAAATTATCGATGTATTCGATAAAGGCAGCTTTGGCGTTGGCTTGTGCTGAAGCTGTTGTTCCCTGATGACGGCTAAGGGGCCAGTCGATGCCCATTGCTGCCATCCAGATAGATCGGAATTCGCGTTTGGGCGGTTCCCCGGCATTTCCCAGGGCTGTAGCGAGCAGCAAGGTAGCTGCAGCTGCAATCGTTCTGATTTTCATTAATTAGAATATTTAAATGGTATAGTTATTTAATAGTAAAAGGGTATAGTCACAGTTGTTTGTCACAAAGTTACGAAAAAATTTCCAAGTGGGACACAAATGTTGATTATTTGCTTTCGGTTGACAGTTGGGCTGTGTCGGGTGTCGCGGAGGCTGCCGAGTGGCGGAAAATGCGGCCGACAATCTGTGCTATGGCACCGTCACCGGTTATGTTGCAGGCTGTTCCGAACGAATCCATCGCGATGTAAAGTGCGATCATCAGGGCATTGTCGGCCTCGGTGAAACCGAGCATGGAGCTGAGGAGTCCGAGGGAGGCCATGATTGCACCGCCGGGAACGCCGGGGGCGGCGATTATCGTTATGCCGAGCATGGCGATAAAGCCGGCAAACATCGAGAAATCGTAGTGCATGCCGTGGGTGAGCATAAGCGCGAGTGCACAGCATACTATTTTTAATGTAGAGCCCGACATGTGGATGGTGGCGCACAGCGGAATTACAAAACCTGCAATCGAAGGATTGACGCCCATAGCGATCGTCTGTTTCAGGGTAACCGGGATGGTCGCCGCAGATGACTGCGTGCCGAGGGCGGTGAAATAGGCCGGCATCATGGTCCACAACGATTTGAAGGGATTAAGGCCCGAGAAAAAGGAGGCGAGGACGTATTGCAGGACGAGGACAACGACATGCAGTACAAAAATGATCGCTACGATTCCGGCGAAGGTGCGCAGGACAGGCCCCACGGAGCCGGCCTCGGTCATCGACAGGAAAATGCCGAAAATGTAGAAGGGGAGGCAAGGAATAATGACGCCTGAAATAGCACGCTGGATGACGTCGCGGAAATCGCGCAGTCCGTGGCGCAGGGCGTCGCTCTTGAGTCGCGCGGAGCCGAGTCCGAGGAGGAAGGCGAGGACCAGAGCCGTCATGACCGACATCATCGGATCAATGTCGACAGTGAAGAACGGGGTGGGGGCCTGTGATCCGTCTGCTGCTTCGGCGCTGATATAGCTGTCGGCCGAGAGAACAATAGGGAAACTTATAGAGGCCGTGAAGAATGCAAAAACGCCTACGGCAAAGGTCATCGCGTAGGCAATCAGAGCGGTCACGACGAGCATGCGGCCGGCCTTGCGCCCGAGTTCTGCTATAGCCGGCGCGACGAATCCCACGATCAGCAGCGGAATCAGAAATGAGAGAAAGGACGAGAAGATTGAGTTGAAAGTTATGAAGCAACGCGACAGCCAGAGAGGGAAGATGTAACCGGCGCCGATGCCGGCCGCGATGGCTATGATGATGCGTACTAAGAGGGGCATGGTCGTTGATTAAGGATTGATACGGATTATTGTGGCAAGTCTTTCGAGGGAGTGGAGCCGGCCGGTGGAACCAGGCGAGCGCTGAGTTCCCACAAAGCGTATATAGGGATGAAGACAGCAAATAGCGTGAATGGGTCGCCGGTGGGCGTGATAAAGCCCGCGACGATCAGAAGCGCCACGATAGCGTGCCGCCGGTATTTCTTGAAAAATGAACGCGAGAGGAATCCCATCTTGCCGAGGAGCCACGCTAGCAAGGGCAGCTCGAAGACTGCACCCATGACCAGGATCAGCGTGAAGAAATTGTCCATGTAGGAATCGAGCGAAATCATGGGCGTGATGGTGTCGCTGAGACTGTAGGTGGCGAGGAAGCGCAGTGCCAGCGGGAAGACAAGATAATAGCCCGTGGCGACGCCGGCATAAAACATGAGGTTTCCGGCAATGAAGGCACGCCGGATGCCCCGCTTTTCCTCGTCGTAAAGTGCAGGGGAAACGAAAGTCCACAGGAAATAAATAATAATCGGGAAGCCGACAATGGCTGCAACCCAGCAGGAGGCCGAGAGATGGATGTAGAACTGGGAGGTCAGTTCAACGGCGATCAGGTGAAGGTCGAAGTTGTCAGCGAGTCCCATGTCGAAAGGACTGGCGGCAGCTATGTAGTCGAGAAGGCGGTAGAAGGGGAAATCGGGACGGCAGGGTGCCATGACGATTTTGTCGAAAATGACCGGCATAGCACAAAAGGCCGCCACGCCCAGGACGAGCATGACGACACCGATACGTATAAGGACACCGCGCAGATCGTCGAGGTGGTCCCAAAAGGTCATTTCTTTAGAATTGTCGCTCAACTTACCGGAAGATGGAGAAGTGGCGCAATCAAGCTTTCTTTTCTTCCTCTACGGGAGCGCTTTTTTCGATGGGCTTGTTGATTTCCTCGCGGGCTTCGTTGAGGCCCTGCTTGAAGGAGTTGATGCCTTTGCCGAGACCGCGCATGAGTTCGGGAATTTTCTTGCCGCCGAAGAGCAGCAGGATCACGAGGGCTACGACAAGAATCTGGGCGCCACGGAAATTTCCGAAAAACAAAGGTATAAAATTAAGAAGATTCATTGTTTACGAGTCAATTTATGGTTTTGCATTGTAAAATTACAACTTTTCCACGACATGGCGAAAAATAGTGAATATGTTTTTAAGAGTTTTATGGAAAATCAAATAAAATTAGCATTTTGTTGCGTGACGGTTGGAGAAGACAATGTTTTTTTATTACCTTTGGCTCCCCGATTGAAATTACCGGCATATTTTTTCTTAACTCCGAATAATGACTACCGAGCGCGAAAGGAAGATATATAAAGTGACTCTTGTTGGCAGCTTTGTCAATGTAATCCTCGTTGTATTCAAATTTATCGCGGGCGTGATCGGTCACAGTTCGGCGATGATTGCCGATGCCGTCCACTCTTTGTCTGATTTGTTGTCGGATATCGTCGTTCTGGTGTTCGTGAAGATAGCCGGTAAGCCCGAGGACGCCGACCATGCCTACGGGCACGGGAAATTTGAGACTTTGGCGTCGGTGATTGTCGGGGTGCTTCTCGGTTTTGTCGGCGTGGGACTCGCCTGGGAAGGTATCTCGAAAACAATTGAATTTTTTAAGGGTGGAGACCTCGGAAGTCCCAATTACTGGGCACTGTCGGCCGCCGTGTTGTCAATTTTCCTCAAGGAGCTGCTGTTCCGATATACGATCAAGAGCGGAAAAAATCTCGACTCGCAGGCCCTTGTAGCCAATGCCTGGCATCATCGCAGCGACGCCATGACCTCTGTTGCGACTCTTGTCGGCATCGCCGGGGCGATGATATTCGGAAAGAACGGGCGAGTACTTGATCCTCTGGCGGCAGTTGTCGTGAGCGGATTTATCATCAAAGCGGCGTGGGTGCTGATGAAGCCCGGCCTGGACGAGTTGCTCGAAAAGTCGCTGAGCGAGGAGGACAAGCAGCGTATCGGGGAAATAATCACTGCGACTCCCGGCGTAACGGCTTTTCACCGCCTGCGCACACGCCGGATAGGCTCTCACCGTGCCATCGAGGTTCATGTCAAGATGCCGGGAGATTATTCTCTGACCAGGGCTCATGAGGTAGCCAGCGAGATCGAGAAGCGCATAAAGGATGCGTTCGGTACCGAGACTCATGTGGCGGTCCACATGGAGCCTGCTCACGCCTGAAATCAAGGAGCAAGCAAAATTTTTTCGCTGTCCTGTCACCTTTGGGTAGCGGGATGTGTCTTACTTGTGAGACGTCTCGAAAAGCTCTTAATTAAAAACAGTAAAACAATAATTAAATAATTATATGGAAGGAACAATAGCACTTTTAATCCCGATTTTTATATGTGTAGTTCTGCCGGTTGCGATTGTATGGATAATATTCCGTGCAGCAATGAACAAGGATAACAAGCGCGCCGAGGTACTGATCAAGTCTATCGAAGCAAGTAACGG
This sequence comes from uncultured Bacteroides sp., assembly GCA_964454365.1. Classification (GTDB taxonomy): domain Bacteria; phylum Bacteroidota; class Bacteroidia; order Bacteroidales; family Muribaculaceae; genus CAG-873. The sequence goes on from CAYVTB010000097.1 coordinate 7,063, forward strand.
CATTGATTGTGATAAACTTGCCGAGGCGATGTCGTCGCGGACGAGAACTCCTTATGAGTTGTTAAACCTGCGCCTGCTCAGGGGTTGCATATTCAGCCTTGTGGGTGTTACCTTGATCATTATGAATATATTTCTTGCTTCATGGGGCCACCGGGGATTTCCGATTACAATATCATACATTGTAGGAGCCGTCTCGCTTGCCGTCGGCGTGAGCTATCTCATCGTTTATTTCGTAACGCGCAAACACGTCGAAGATTGATTTAATGACGCGCGAAGAATTCATAAAGCATGCCGAGGGCACGCAGAGAGCGTTGAGGCGCTTTCTGACGGCCCTCTGCTGCGGTGATTCTCAACTTGCCGACGATCTCGCGCAGGAAACGCTCGTCAAGGCCTACCTGTCGAGTGACTCCTTTGTCAATTCCGGTAAATTCAATTCCTGGATTTTCACGATTGCCTACAACACATTTATTAATTCGCGACGCAGCCGGCGCGTGACGGTCGATTATGATGAAGCGCGCACGGTGGCCTCCGGTGACCATGCCGACGGGGCTTTCCGCTATCAGGATCTTTACAGGGCTCTTAACCGCCTGGCGCCTCACGAGCGCACGGCCATCCTGCTGTTTTATCTTGAGAATTATAACGTAGGCGAAATTGCCGACATCACGGGCTGCAGTGCTGATGCCGTGAGACAGCATCTGTCGCGTGGACGCAAACATCTGCGCTCGATTCTTGAAACCTCAATTTAAAATGAATGACATGGAAGAGGATAAATTACACAAATTGTTTAAAGACTATGATCCCGAGCTGTCATCGGACTTTTATTTCATGGACAGGCTTAAGAA
>CAYVTB010000098.1:0-7863 GCA_964454365.1 uncultured Bacteroides sp.
ACTCGGTGCATCTTCCTTTTGATATCTGGCTTAACGTTGATGCACAGCTGATGACCCGAGGCTGGGATAACAATACCCGCCTGACCAACACGCCATGGCACGTCAACGCCAAAATCTACAAAGGATTCTTCAACGACGCCTTCAGCATTACAGTCGAGGCTAAGGATCTTTTCAACTCTGCAAAAAGTAACTTCAATCTTTACAGCGATGCCGTCCGGATTCAGCAGAAGAGCTACTCGCCGGGACGCTCGGTGATGCTCACCCTGCAATACCGCTTCAACGCCACCCGCGACCGCTATCGCGGAACCGGCGCCGGCAACTCCGAGAAATCCCGCTTCTGAATTTTTCCACAGTCCGCCCTATTTATCAACATTTGTTGAGAATTTTTATAATAATTGGCCGTAGCTTTGCAGTTGTTTTATCCTCATGAAAGTGAAAATGAAAAACTGCTGCTACGGCCTTTTATTATTATGTATTTGTCTCGCATCGTGTACCCCTGCAAGAATCCCGGCCTTTTCCACCCAACACTGGCACGTTGATTCTATAACCGGGAACGCAGTCAGCTCCTCAGGTCTCGAATTGGGCTTCGGCTCGGAATGGCTCATCACCCACACATCACTGATTCAGACACCTGAGCAGCTTAACGCCTATCCGGCCCTGGCCTCATTTCTGGCAGATGGCATCTCGCAGTTTGACGAGATCGTGGTAGACTCTATATATTTTTACAACCCCCATCGCGGACTACTTTTCGTAACCTATCACCAGCTAAAACCGCTTAAACCCGACTCGGAGATTTCCCTTTACGACGAAACATCCGAAATCTACAGCAAGGAGTATGCCCGCATCTTCGGCAACGAGACATCCTTCATCGACGATGACTCGTGGCTCGACGGCCCTGTTAACACTGTCTTCACCAACGTGCGCTTCCGGCCCGGCAAGAAAAAACTCGTTCTCTTGCAACGCATTCCCTACAACGGCACCGACATTGCTGTTATTCAGATTGCAAAGACTCAACCGAAGAAAGGGAAATGGTGGGAGGACTATCCGCGGGGCACCTTCTGGACGATGGATCTTGGTGACCCCGACAACGTCTCGAGGTTGACGTCATTCCTTCATTCAGCCCGCTCCACCGCCGTTGCCAACCTGCGCCTGGCCTCTGAGGCTCGGGCCAGGCAAAAATAATTTGCTTCATCGCTGATTTTGTGTAACTTTGTGACTCAGTTTTATATTGACCACCGTTTTAAACTCTAATCAGTTATACCGTATGTCAGCACCGACCCTCCGGAAAATGAATTGGTTCAACGAACCCGAAGAATGGGATATAACCGACAATGTCCTCACCATGGCGGTCACTCCCCGCAGCGATTACTGGCGCATCTCCCACTATGGATTTACCGTCGACGACGCTCCGTTTTACTACGCGGAATATGGCGGCGAGTTCGAGGCCAAGGTGAAGATTTCCGGTGACTATAAGGCTCGCTTTGACCAGGCCGGACTGATGCTGCGCATCGACCACGAGAACTACATCAAGGCCGGCATCGAGTTTGTTGACGGCTGTTACAACATCTCGGCCGTTGTCACCCATCGCACCTCCGACTGGAGCGTGATAGCTCTCGACCGCGCAGTCCCCTATATTTGGATCAAGGCTGTCAGGCGTCTGGATGCAGTTGAAATATTCTTCTCTTTTGACGATGTCAACTATCAGCTGATGCGCAACGCATGGATGCAGGACAATATCCCGATGAAGGTCGGCCTGATGGGGGCGTGTCCCGACGGCGACGGCTTCACTGCGCGCTTTGAACATTTCTCCGTGAAGCACCTCCCCGACCACCGCCGCCTCCAATGGCTCCAAGACAATAAATAATTCTTGTAAACCCGCGAAAATTGCGTAATTTTGCAGTCGAGGCAGCCACATCTGTTTGGCCGCGTCAGAGAATAATGTCAATGCCAATTTTGTACATAATAGCAGGGTGCAACGGTGCCGGGAAGACTACGGCATCCTACTCCGTGCTGCCAAAATTGCTTGATTGCAAAGAATTTATCAACGCTGATGAAATAGCAAAAGGCCTTTCGCCATTCAATCCCGAGTCAGTCGCCATCGAGGCCGGCAGGTTAATGCTTCAGCGTATTAATCTACTTCTAAGTCAAGGGAAAACATTTGCAATCGAAACTACATTAGCCACCCGCAGCTATTCGGGCCTTATTGAAAGGGCAAAAAAGGCAGGTTATCAAGTTGTGTTATTATTCTTCTGGCTCTCATCCCCTGAAATGGCCATCGAGCGCGTTGCAAAACGAGTTAGGGAGGGTGGCCATAATATTCCAACCGAAACAATTATACGTCGTTATTGGTTAGGTCTACAGAATTTCTTCAACATCTTCGCTCCTATGGTAGATGTCTGGACATTTTACGACAATATTGATAATACCTTTATTTTAGCTTCGAGCGAAGGAATTATCGATGATGCAAAATTTTCTAAAATAAAAGAATCATGTCTGAAAAAGAGAAATTAGATCTTATTCAAAAGTTGAATGAAGGCCTTAAGCAATCCTTCGAGAATCTTTTGCGGCGCAAGGCAGCCCTTGATCAGGACATGGTCTTTGCCGACGAGAACGGCATGCCGCGCATCGTTCCTGCCAAAGAAGCCTTGGCTGAGTACCTGAAAGCTAATTGCAAAGATTAAGACAATGAGGGCCCGGGACAAAACTCCGGGCCCTCATTGTCTTTTATCTTCGGCTGAATCAGCTTTTGCGCTTGGGATCGCAGGTGAGCCCCACGCCCAGCTTCTTGAAGATCTTGCGGTCGACCTCGCCGAGCATCACAGTCGAATGTACCTGGCAGCCAAAGAGCTTGGGGAGCATCTCCAGCGCGCGGCGGCAGTTTTCATCCTTGGTCGAGAGTACCGAGAGTGCCACCAGAACCTCGTCGGTGTGCAGGCGGGGATTGTGGCTGCGGAGATAGCTCATCTTGGTGTGCTGGATAGGCTCGATCATCGCCTGGGGAATAAGCTTGATCGAGTGGTCGATGCCGGCAAGATGCTTGAGCGCGTTGAGCAGCAGGGCCGCGCTCGGTCCCAGCAGGTCGCCCGACTCGGCCGTGATTATCGTGCCGTCCTCAAGCTCGATAGCCGAGCAGTAGCGGCCGCTCTGTTCCGCGCGTTCGCGTGCTGCCACTACCGTCTTGCGATAGGCCGTGTTGATCTTGGCTTGCTTGAAGAGCAATGCTATCTTATTGATTTCACTATCGTTAGCCTTGCCGATGGCAAGCTCGTTGAGAGCCGTGAAATAGCGGCGGATAATTTCGTCCTTGGAGGCCTCGCAGCACACCTCGTCATCATTGATACAGAAACCCACCATGTTGACACCCATGTCGGTAGGCGATTTGTAGGGATTCTCGCCGTAGATGCCTTCAAAGAGGGCGTTCAGGACGGGGAATATCTCAATGTCGCGGTTATAGTTGATGGCTGTCTTGCCATAGGCTTCCAGGTGGAAGGGATCGATCATGTTCACGTCGTTGAGGTCGGCGGTAGCGGCCTCGTAGGCGATGTTCACGGGATGCTTCAGCGGCAGGCTCCACACGGGGAAAGTCTCAAACTTGGCATAGCCGGCCTCGATGCCGCGCTTGTGCTCGTTGTAAAGCTGGCTGAGGCACACGGCCATCTTGCCGCTGCCCGGGCCCGGAGCCGTGACGATCACCAGCGGGCGTGTAGTCTCGATGTAGTCGTTGCGCCCGAAGCCCTCGTCCGAGGCGATCAGGTCGACATTGGTGGGATAGCCGTCGATAAGATAGTGGAAATAGGTGGTGATACCCATTCGCTCGAGGCGCTGGCGGAAGGCGTCGGCGCTCTTCTGGCCATTATAGTGGGTTACCACTACCGAGCTCACCAGGAAGCCGCGTTTCATGAATTCGTTGCGCAAGCGCAGAACATCCTCGTCATAGGTGATGCCCAGGTCGTTGCGAACCTTGTTTTTCTCGATGTCCTGGGCGCTGATGACAATGACAATTTCCGCGTGGTCCGACAGCTGCGACAGCATGCGCAGCTTGCTGTCAGGCTGAAAACCGGGAAGCACCCGGCTCGCGTGATAATCGTCGAAAAGTTTTCCTCCCAGCTCGAGGTAGAGCTTGTTGCCAAACTGCGCTATGCGCTCCTTGATATGCTCAGACTGAATCTTGAGATATTTCTCGTTGTCAAAACCGTATTTCATAACGGACTGCAAATTTATGAAAATTTTGAAGAAATAAAAACAAAATTTATCGGAGCCGGAAAAAACCTGCGGGAGAAATCTTTGCCGCGGGCAGCTATAACAAAGAGAATCAGCCATCCCGGCAGGGACGGCTGATTCTTTCATAAAGTGTATTTAAACGGGGATTATTTCACGGAAATCTTTGTTGCACCTGTCGGAGTCGAGACCACATAGAAGCCGGCGGGAAGTGACACGCTCTCGCCGGGAGCGACTGTAGCCACGAGCACGCCTGCAAGGGTGTATACACGGGCGCCGTCCTGAGCGGTGAGCAGGTTGCCTGCCAAGCTGATACCGGCGGCGGTATTAACGTCGACGTCAATGGTAGCGCCGCTGTCCGAGGTGAAAATCAAGCGGATGTCCGGGCGCATGTTCTGAGCTGAGTAGCCGAATGTATCTTCGGGACCGATGGGCTCTGATTCCGAGTCCCAGCGCGAGTCAAAGCGGCTGCAGGCAGGATGCTTGCCGTCGTAGTCATATTCTCCGCGGAAAGTGATGCCGCCGTCTTCTGTGTCCGACTGCAGCTTGTGGAGCATGATGGCAAAGTTGCCGCCCTTGTACTCAACACCCTCGGGGAGCGAGAAGCTGAGATCGCTGCTGCCGGCGATTACGTCTACAGTGCCGTCGAAGACCTGGGTGAGCTCCGAGCCGCGCACGATGCCGTTCTTGAGGCTCTCAGTCTCCGTTCCACCGGCCCACATGCGGAAAGGCACGGCGGCATAGGACTTCTCGCAGGTAGCCATCGGGAAGCTTACGACCGACAGCTTGAGGCCGAGGCCGGCTGTGAGCAGGTCGCCGGGAAGAAGGATTTCGCTGATCGACTCGATAACCATGAATGAAACGGGGAGGACATAAAGTTTCTCGTCAGTATCCGAGAAGAGATCGACAAAAGCCGAGCCGGCGGGAAGGACGCGCATGGCTGCGTTGCCCGTGATATTATTGTTATCGTCGAGATCGCCTGCCATCACTACACGGGCTTCAAGATTGATATCCCCGGGAGTTACGGGAGTAAATTCAACAGCCACTGCAGCGGTTCCGCGCGAAGCAAGCTCGGCACCGTCGGTCGATCCTACCACGCGACCGTCTTCAAGGAGTTCGACCTTCCAGCCGGTGGCAGCTGAGGTACCTTTGTTGATAACGTTCACGATGCAGGTTGTAGCGACGCCGGCAACTGCTACCGTGGGAGCATCAAGACTGGAAGCTTCCATGTCACATGCCTTGAGGGTCTTAACCTCGACCTCGGCCTCCCATCCGGGAGCAGGTTCCATGATATCGCTGTAGAAGAGGAAGGTGAGGCAGCCGTCGGCGGCGGTAGATTCGATATAATTCAGTTCGGCGGGAAGAGAAGCGGAATTGAATTTACCGATCATGTCGCCTTCGGTTCCGCGACCCTGATATACACAGAGGTAGTCGCCCCAGGTCTCAAGCGAGAACTTGGTGAAGCGGGCGGTGACATATCCGTCGGGATCCTCGGGTGCGAGCACCAGGATGTCGCGACGGTTGTTGTAATAGTCGGCCGAGGGACCGCCTTCGTCATAGAACTTGTAGGTCACGCCTGTAGCGAGGGTCTCCTCGCCGGTGGTCATCACGATCCAGTCGCCGGGCTTCACGAGCACCTTCTCGAGAGTGGTGGGCGTGCCGTCGCCGGTTGCTGAAACGGCTGTCACGGTATAGCTGTAGGTGCCGAAGGAAGTCTTGTCTTCATAAGTGAGAGTCGAGGCATCGAGAGTGGCCAGCAGACGCGAACCGCGGCTCACCTTGTAGGCCGTCACATCGGCAGCGTTGAAGATACCGCCTGCTGCGCCGACTGTCGGAGCACCCCACGAGAGGATGGCACTGCCGTCGCCTGCGGTTGCTGTGAGGTCGGTCACGGGACCCGGACGGTCAGCGCCGACGTGTACCTTGAGCTTGTAAGTATCGACACCGCCGCGGCCGGCTTCGTTGTAAGGAACGAGCTCGTATTCATAGTCGTGATCGGCTTCCACTTCATTATCGGTGTAGGTTGACTCCAAGCCGATAGAGGCTGCAGTCAGCTTCACGTCGGCAATCTGCTCGCCGTCGCGGATAATCAGCACGCCGTCGAGAGTTGTCAGAGCGTCACCTGCCACGGTAACCACGGGATTGATCCACGTCAGCACTGCTGCCGCAGCGCTACCTGTGCCTGAAGGCGATGTAACGCGGTCGGGGGCAGCGGCAGGAGCGTTGATGAAGGGCACGAAAAGCGAAGCCATGCTCGAGCTGCCGCGAGGACCGATAGGACCGACAAGCGTTGCGGCACCTGTTGAGGTATCGATAGTATAAAGTTGGTAGTCGGCATTATTGGCCCAGTAAAGCGTGCCGGTATTGTAATCAAAGGCCATAGACTGGTCAAAACCGGCATCCACGCCGAGCTCGCCTACCTTCTTCAGCACGCCGTCCTCGGGATTGATAGTGTAGAGGGCGTCGGTCGAGCTCACGCAGTAAATTTTACCGTCAAAGGATGCCGCGATGGCAAGCATATAAACGTCGGTACCGTTCTCGGCAAATCGGGCAAGCAGGGTGCTTTCACCGGTTGCGGGATTAAACTCCGCAAACCAGGAATTACCAGTGCGGATACCGTAAACCTTGTCGCGGGAGTAGTCATAGGTAAGGTCGATCATCTTCGAGCCGCCCTTGGCGATAAGAGTGCGCTCGCCCGTGTTCATGTCAATTTCATAGAGACCTTCCACGCTCGACTGCGTGCCCTTGACAATACCCTGGCCATACCAGTGATAGTTATAATAATAACCGCCGTAGACCACGCCCATATTGGAGCAGTCGGCGATTGCGGTGAGATCAGCCGGATTTTCAGCGCTGAACTTCACGGGGCCGCGGAAAGGCGTCTCAGAATCCGGTTCCCAGGTCTGGTAGCCATAAATCACCGTTGCAGCAGCGTCAGGCGCCAGTGTCAGCGCTCCGCCGAGTAGCAAAAATAACAGCTTTTTCATAGAGTTGTTTTAATAATGATTGGAATAATACAGAAATGAAAGCACAAAGGTAACTAATTTTTTCATTTAATTGCAATTAACCACAAGATTTTTAATCAATTTTTTACCTGTCATTTCTTTTTATAAGATTATCCCTCTCAAAAGAGCGTCCGCGCCTAAAATAGCTATGATAGCTAAAATAGCTATTCAGTGTTGCGCAGTTTTATAAGTTTTATATGACTTATAAGAGTTATAAGATTTATTCCTCCTCCCCCCTCTCCGCAAAAAAACTTTGTCTCCGGGTGAAAAAATCAATAAAATTATTTGCATTTATGCAATCTTCATTGTATCTTTGCCACGCAAATCTTCAACCACCTTAATCTAATACAACACCGCTCCATGTTCGATTTCATCTTTGACGATGACTTTCCCCTCTACAGCACCGACGACCTCGCGTACGACGACTGGCTCTTCGGCGACGACTTTCCCTACTCGCTCTACGTCTATCCGCGCGAGTACGGTCACTGGACGCCGCGCCTGCGCTACACCACCCCCGAGGGCGTAGCACTGGAGCTGTGTACCTACATGTACCATGTCGGCATCTACTACCGCCGTCGCCTGATCGCCATGATCCACTTTCCGGCAGTCGTGCGCGGCATCGTCGATCAGGGTAGCGGTC
>CAYVTB010000099.1:0-7830 GCA_964454365.1 uncultured Bacteroides sp.
CCGAGGGTGTCGGCGGGGGTGATGGGCCTGATTACGCGGCAGGGATTTCCAGCAGCGACGGTGCGCGGCGGAATGTCGCGGGTCACGATGCTGCCACAGCCTATCACCGCTCCCTCGCCGATCGTCACCCCGGGCACTATCTTTACATCACCCGCAATCCACACCTTGTCTTCGACCGTGATACGGCCACCAATAAGGGCTCCTTGGGCACGTTCCTCGGGGTCTATGCTATGGTTGCCGCTGTACATCCCGACATTGGGCCCGATAAGGACGTTGCTCCCGATAGTGATTCGCGAGCAGTCGAGTAACACGGCGCCGAAGTTGATGTAAACGTCATTTCCGATATAGATATTCTTGCCGAACTCGCAGAATAAATCGGGCTCGATGTGCACATTTTCGCCGACTCTGCCAAAGAGTTCCTTGAGCAGCCGCCTGCGTTCCTCAGGCTGATCATCCGTCGTGCGGTTGTACTGCTTAAAGATTTTCTTAGCTTCAACCCTGCGATTAAAGAGATCAATATCAAAATCGTCATATATCATGTCGCGCTGCATGCGCTCCCACGCTGTAAGTCGCTGATTATCCATTTTATACTAAGATTATAAATTATAACTAAAGCACTTGAGGCCTATTTGCAGTCCCATAGCGGGCACTCAGTTATGCAAAATTACGAAATATATCGGAAGCATCAAGTGCATTGGCGATTATATATTCCCGTGGAAAATTTTCACGAAGATATTACGCATAAATGTGGCGCTTGAATTTGCATGTTAAATAAAAAAATTGCAACTTTGCACAAAATTACCTAAAATATGCAATCGCCGACCAATTTTGACGCCGTCATTGATAAACTCGCCGCCAACCCCGCTCCGGCACGGGTTGCGGTCGTGTGTCCCCACGATTCCCACACCTCAGAAGCCGTGACCGAAGCAGCGCGTCGCGGGATCGCGCGGTTTATCCTCATCGGTGACCCCTCGCGCGAGCACTTCCCCGCAATCGACGGAGCCGAGACTATCGTCGAGGCCGACGCAGACCGCGCGGCGGCTCTCGCTGTCGCAATGGCTCGCGAGGGAAAGATCGACGTCATCATGAAAGGCCTGATCAACACCGACAACCTGCTGCGTGCCGTGCTCAACCGCGAGACAGGCATCCTGTGCCCGGGCGCCGTGCTGACCCACATCACGGCCGCTGATATTCCCGGCCACGACAAGCTGCTGTTTTTCAGCGATGCCGCTGTGATTCCGTTCCCCGAAGGCAAGCAACTCGAAGCAATGACCCGCGGGCTTGCCGACCTGTGCCGCCGCATGGGCATCGCCACGCCCCGCATCGCGCTGATACATTGCAGCGAGAAGACATCGCCAAAATTCCCCGTCACGACGGCCTACACTGAACTGAAACGCCTCGCGGCAGCTGGAGACATGGGCAGCGCGATTGTCGACGGTCCCATGGATCTCAAGACTGCCGTCGATGACGAGAGCGCCGTAATCAAGGGCATAGACTCGCCCGTGGCCGGCAAAGCCGACGCCCTTGTATTCCCCGATATCGAGGCGGCAAATGTATTCTACAAGACAATTGCATGGATGGGGCACGGCATTAACGCCGGCATCATCAGCGGTGCCATGGTCCCGATTGTCCTCCCCTCGCGCAGCGATTCAACCCACTCAAAACTTTGCTCACTGGCTCTGGCCGCGACGGCCGCAACCGGTTGCTGACTTATCAATCCTAACAAGACACGCCAAGTAAAATGAAGATACTGACCATCAACCCCGGCTCGACCTCGACTAAAATTGCTGTATTCAACGATCTGCGTCCTACGATGATCGAGAATATAAAGCATTCAGTTGAGGAGCTCGCGCCATTTGCCCGCGTCTCCGACCAGTTTGAATATCGTCTCGACCTGGTTCTGAAGACATTGGCAGCCAAAGGCATTCCCCTGGACTTTGACGCGATAGTCGCCCGTGGTGGTCTTCTGAAGCCCATCGAAGGCGGCGTCTACCGCATCAACGACGTGATGATCGGCGAGATGGCCACGCCGATGCGCAACCATGCGTCAAACCTCGGCTGCCGCATCGCCGCCGAAATGGCCGCTCGGATTCCGGGCTGTCACGCCCTCACGGCCGACCCCGGCGTTGTCGACGAGATGGATGATATCGCCCGCGTCTCGGGCTCTCCCCTGATGCCCCGCGTGGCAACCTGGCACGCCCTCAATCAGCGCGCAATCGCGCGTCGCTATGCCGCCGAGCACGGCACCGAATATGAGAAACTCAACCTCATCATAGCCCACCTCGGAGGTGGAATCTCGGTCGGCGCCCACCGCCATGGCCGCTGTATCGACGTCAACAACGCTTTTGACGGCGAGGGACCCTTCTCGCCCGAACGTGCCGGCTCCCTACCCCCCGGAAAATTAATCGATCTGTGCTATTCACAGAAATACACCCTCGAGCAACTTAAGAAGCGCATCAGCGGCAACGCAGGCCTGGCTGCCCATCTCGGCACCACCGACGTCGCTGCAATCGTTGAATCCATCAAGGCCGGCGACAAGAAAGCCGAGGTGATCCTCGGCGGAATGATCTACCAGATTTCCAAGTCGATCGGTGGAGCAGCCGTTGCTCTCTATGGCAAGGTAGATGCCATCATACTCACCGGCGGCGTGGCTTTCAGCGACTATGTCGTCTCCCATATCCGCGAACGCGTTAGCTTCCTGGCGCCCATCTTTGTATATCCCGGTGAGAACGAAATGCTTGCCCTGGCTACAAACGGCTATCAGGCCCTGACGGGCAAACTTCCCATCAAGGAATATGTCTAAGCGGCCGTTTATCGTCCTTTTCCTGCTATTAATCCTGTCCCTGTCGGCAACGGCGTCGGTGCTGTGGCGCGTGAGCCGCGGCGACGGCCGGGCGGCTTCTTACCTCTTCGGCACCGAGCATCCCGTGCCGGGCCGTTTCCTGCCCGACCAGGCACGTGCGGCCCTCGACAGTTGCGAGACTGTGGTCTCCGAAGTTGATTTAAATGAATTCACCGGGGAAGCAACATACCTCGCTGAGCAACTGCAGATGACCGATGGCACAACCCTTCATGACCTTTTTACCCGTGAGCAACTTGACAGTATCGACGCGCTTTTCTGCATGCTCGTTCCCGCGACTTGCGCCACCGGTATAACGCAGTTTATGGCTGACAGCAAGCCGATAGCGTTAACCCTGATGATCCAGCGGTTATTGACCGCGAGCGTGATCGGTCATGATTCAGAACACGGCCTCGATGAACACGTGCAACAGATTGCCCGCACCTCGGGCAAGCCGGTAATAGGCCTCGAGACAGCCCGCTTCCAGATCGACCTGCTGCTCTCAGAATCTCCCGAGGAAATGGCGGCCGACCTCATGGAAATAGTGCGTGATCCCGACGATATTATCGCGCAGCTGCGCGAGTTAACCGACTGTTACCTTGCCGGCGACCTCGGATGTATCGAAGAGATCGTGAACAGAGTGTCGCGTGTGTCGGTCTTTACCGACGCCTTGATTGAGGACCGCAACCGGGCATGGGCCGAGCGACTTCCGGCAATTATCGATTCCACCCCGGCATTCATCGCTGTCGGCGCCGCTCATCTGCCCGGGCCCGACGGCCTTATCTCGCTTCTGCGCCGGGCCGGATACACCGTTGAGGAAACCGACTGCACATTTGATACAATATTGGAAGGCTTTTCGCGTTAATAAGCTATGCCGTCTCTCCACTATCCAACGGCACAAGCAAATGAAAAACCTCTGTCACATAATATTATTTCTTATTTTCGCTGCGGGCACCCTGAGCTCGTGTATCGAGGACGGCTTCACTACGTCGCCCTCAGACCAGCCTACCTTCTCCACCGACACGCTCGACATGGGTGTGATTTTCACCGAGCAACCCTCGGTGACCCAGCGTTTTGTTGTCTACAACCGTGCATCGAAAGGCATCAGCATCAGCGATATCTCCCTCTCGGGCGATAACGCGTCGCTTTTCCGCCTTAACGTCGACGGCTTCAGCGGCACCCGTTTCAACGACGTTGAGATCCGTGCCAACGATTCCATATTCATTCTGGTAGAAACTACCCTGCCTCCCAATGGCCTTCAGACACCGGTGGATGTCCGAGCTTCGCTCGACTTTTTCACCAACGGCGTCAAACGCTCGGTCGTGCTCTCGGCGACCGGCCGCGATGTCGAGCGCCTGCACGGCAAGGTATTTGACACTGACGGCCGCCTCACCGCCGGGCGCCCCTATCAGATATTCGATTCTCTGGTTGTAAACCCCGGCGTAACCCTCACCATCGATCCCGGAGCAGAGCTATACTTCCATGACGGCTCGATGATGATAGTGCGCGGCACGCTCAAGGCAACGGGCACCCCCGACGCCGAAATCAACCTCGCCGGCGACCGCACAGGCAATGTTGCGGCCGACATCTCTTTTGACCTTATGTCGCGGCAATGGATCGGACTGTTCTTCACGTCCACCTCCCGCGACAATGAGTTGAGCTACTGCCATGTGCGCAACACCTGGCAGGGCGTTACAGTCGACGGCAGCCTCTCGGAGGACGCTCCGGTCGACCTGACCATGATCAATACACGCCTGCGCAACAGCGGAGGCTATGCCCTGGAGACTTATCACGCAGCTATCAATGCCTATGGCTGCGAGATTGCCGAAGGGGCCGACGGCGCCGTGCTGCTCCATGGCGGCAAGCACCGTTTTTCGCACTGCACCCTTACCAATTATTATCTATTTTCAGCTCTTGGAGGACCTATCCTCCAGCTGGGCCATCTCGGAGCCGATGATGATGACGGTTCCGGACTGCCCTACACCCGGGCCTACATCGACAACACCATAATCTACGGAAACGGCAAAGATCTGTCACACGGCGACCTGACCGGCACGTCGGTCTACCTGCGCCGGTGCCTGCTCAAGAGCGACGGTAGCGATGACGATAACTTCGTGTCCTGCATCTGGGCCGAAGATCCTCTGTACTACACCGTGCGCGAGGAGTATCTCTTCGACTATCGCCTGAAGCCCGAATCACCCGCGATAGGTGCCGGCGACCCGGCCCTCACCGCCCCCGAGGCCGTCCGTGACCGCTACGGTCTACCCCGCGGCAGCGCTCCCGACCTCGGAGCCTATGTCTTTCAACAACCCAATTGAAACTCAATAAACTATGAAACGTCTCATTATCATCATCGTGGCCCTTGCCACTCTGCTCCCCGCGGTTGCCCAGCCTGCCGAGGAGACTTCTCCCTGGAGTGTAAGAATAGGCTATAACCGATCCTTGCCGGGACACTGGAAAATAAAAGACGGAGGCTCGGCCGACATGTTCGGCGGCAACGACGGATTTCAGCTCGGCTTCGCCTATTTCCAGACCCTCGGCTCGGGATTCTATTTCGAACCCGCGCTTATGCTGCAACGGCTGGTCTATCACTATGATAATTTCATGATCTCCGGCGATGGCGAAGACCTTATGGCCATGGACCCGAAAGTCAAAAAGTGGGACCTCAATATTCCCCTGCACTTCGGCTACCGTTTTACGGTGGACCGCATGGGGCTGAGAGTCTTCACCGGGCCTGAAGTTCACTGGTGTGTCCGCGGCAACCTTGACGTTCCCGAGGATATGGCCGAGGAAATGGATGTGAGCACCAGTCTTTTCGGCAACTCAAGCCTGACCCCACAACATCGCATCAATGCAGCGTGGGGAGTCGGCATCGGTTTCGATTACGGGCGTTTCTCGTTGATGCTTGCGGGCTCGATGGGGTTCACCAATGTTAACCGTGCGTCGGATGACATTAAATACCACGAGAACAGCATTGATCTCAACCTTGCAATTTATTTCTAAATTATTTCATCTCTAAACAAGCCGGGCCCGCTGATTGACAGTAGGCCCGGCTTCTTATTTTGTCAAAATGATACTCAGGAGAAGGTTTCCGCCATGCGGGTGACGGCCTTGGCCGGCGACACGCCGCGATAAAGGATGTCGTAGACGGCATCAAGAATAGGCATATCGACTCCGTAGCTGCGGTTGATGTCGGTAATGCACTTGGCGGCATAGTAGCCCTCGGCTGTCTGCTCCATCTCCATGCGGGCGGCCGTCACAGAGTAGCCCTTACCGATCATGGAGCCGAAATTGTGATTACGGGAGAAGCGCGAATAGGCAGTTACGAGAAGGTCGCCCAGATAGACCGAGTCACAGATCTGACGCGGACGGGGAGCCGCAGCGGCAACAAAGCGCTCCATCTCGCGGATAGCATTTGAGATGAGCATCGCCAGGAAATTATCGCCGCGCTTCATGCCGTGGATAATACCGGCGGCGATGGCATATATGTTCTTGAGCACGGCGGCATACTCGATACCCTCGACATCGGTCGACGGGATGACATGGGAGCGCTTGGAAACAAGCAGGCGGCCGAATTCGTCGCCCAGATCGCGGTCGTGGCAGCCTATCGTGAGATAGCTGGGACGGTCGAGAGCCACTTCCTCAGCATGGCACGGACCCGAGATGACGACCTCGCGCGAGCCGGCCACGCCGAAGCGCTCGGTCATATAATCAGTAATGAGCTGATTCTCGCCCGGGACGATACCCTTGACAGCCGACACTATCACCTTACCCGAGATATTCACACTGATTTTATCGGTATGGGACTTGAAGTAGGGCGACGGCATTGCCAGCAGCAGCACATCACAGGCGTCGCAGATATGGTTGATGTCCGATGAGAAAAAGATGCGGGTCGTCTCGAAATTGACGTCGGTGAGATAAGCCGGGTTATGACCCAGACGCAGGAATTCTTCGATGCGGTCATCGCGACGCATGTACCAGTGAATTGTCTCGCAATTATTCAGCAACAACTTGGCCAGGGCGGTAGCCCAGCTACCGCCGCCAAGAATGGCTATATTACCGAGTGATGTCATAAGACTGATGTGTTTTAAGCAGTTATGCCTGTCCCTGGGAAAGGGACAGGTGTCGAATCAAAGAGCGGCAGCCGCGTCAACCCATGCCTGGATCTCGGCGGGAGTTGTCTTCAATCCCAGCTTATATTTCTTGTTTACAGCCAGCAGGTCCTGGAAAAGTTTTCCGGCAACGGCGCCGGCGAGGGTAGCCACGGTGAGGACTCCGGCTTTCTGCAGAGGTGCAACCCATTCCTCGGGCACGCCGATAGCAGTGTAGGCCTCGGGCTTATCGCGCTTCTCGACTTTCTCGGGTCGCATCTGGGGGAAGAGCAGTACTTCCTGAATGGTCGTCTGGCCGGTCATGAGCATCACGAGGCGGTCCATGCCGATACCCATGCCCGATGTCGGAGGCATGCCGTACTCAAGCGCACGGATAAAGTCGCGGTCTATAATCATAGCCTCGTCGTCGCCCTTCTCGGCAAGACGCATCTGCTCGACGAAGCGCTCGTACTGGTCGATGGGGTCGTTGAGCTCCGAATAGGCATTCGCGAGTTCCTTGCCGTTGACCATCAGTTCGAAACGCTCGGTCAGCTCGGGATTGTCGCGGTGGCGCTTGGTCAGCGGCGACATCTCGATAGGATAATCGGTTATGAAGGTAGGCTGGATGTAGAGGCCCTCGCACTTCTCGCCGAAAATTTCGTCAATAAGTTTACCCTTGCCCATGGAAGGATCGGTCTCGATGCCGAGCTCGCGGCACACTCCGCGCAGGGCTTCCTCGTCCATGCCGGTGATGTCATAGCCGGTGTGATCCTTGATGGCCTGGGCCATGGTGACACGCGGGAACGGAGCCTTGAACGAAATGACATTGTCGCCGACTTTCACCTCGGTTGTACCGTTGACGTCGAGGCATATTCTCTCGAGCATCTTCTCGGTGAAGTC
>CAYVTB010000100.1:0-7776 GCA_964454365.1 uncultured Bacteroides sp.
CGTCTTCGATTTCCTGGAGGTTTTCGATTACTTCGAGGGGGGCGCCGGAGCGCATTGCGTAGTCAATGAGCTCGTCTTTGGTTGCGGGCCAGGGGGCGTCTTCAAGTTTTGATGCGAGTTCAAGTGTCCAATACATAGCTGTGTATTTTTAAGTTTATATTTTCTAAATTAAGGGTTTCGCGGGGTGCTTTGTTTAAAGCGCCGCAAAGATAGTATTTATTTTCTATGTATTAACAATCTTTGTGCCAAAATATCTCGGGAATATCGTTTTTTAGATTTATTTCTTTGGCCAGGGCAAAGAGCAGGTCGCTCAATCGGTTGATATACTGCGTGATGGATGAATCGACCGTTTCTGTGCGGGCAAGGGTGACAATGTGGCGCTCGGCACGCCGCGCTACCGTCCGTGCGATATTGGCGCGCGCGGCATCGGGGTGACCGCCGGGGAGGATGAATTGCCTCAGTGGGGGCAGGCCGGCGTCAATGTTGTCAATCAGCGATTCTATCTCCTTGACGGCGGCATCGCCGGGTGGCACGGGTTGCCACTCGCTTTCGGGTTCCGTGGCCAGGCATGCGCCGATGTCAAAGAGGCGGTTCTGGATACGTTGCAGGTCCTTGCGTCGCTCGGGAGCAATCGCCTCGGAAGCTGCGAGCAGTCCGAGCCACGAGTTGAGCTCGTCGACCGTGCCGTAGGCTTCGAGCCGCGGGCTGTCCTTGGGAGCGCGTTTACCACCGACGAGCGACGTAGTGCCGTCGTCGCCCGTGCGTGTATAGAGGCGGCTTTTCATTTCTTTACTGCTGAATTGTGACGTTTGAGAAAGGCGTCGAGTGCACGGCCGAGGTCCTCGGGAGTGGTGACGACGTCGAGGATGTCGAGGCGGTCGGCGTCCATGAGCCCCTTGTCCACAAAGGTGCGGAGCTGGGCAAGAAGATGGTCATATAATCCGTCGGGATTATAGAGGATTATGCGCTTGTCGCGGTGGTGAGTGAAATTGATGTAGCCAAAGGAAGTCGCAAACTCGTCGAGTGTCCCGTACCCGCCGGGGAGCACCACGAAGGCATCCGACAAGAGTTGCATGACTCCCTTGCGGTCATTGAGGTCCGAGGCGGGAACGCGCACATCGTTGAGCGACGAAGCGCGGTCGGCGCGCCTCCAGGGCACGACGCCCACCACTGTGCCCCCGGCTTCCTTGCAGGCGCGTGCCGTGACTGTCATCAGGCCGGCGTCGACGCCGCCATAGACCAGCTGCGCGCCGTGCTCGGCGATCCACCGGCCGGTGACTTCGGCTCCTTCCGCCCACGAGGCGGGCAGATTCTCCACTGAGCTACAATATACTGCTATTTTCATGGCTGTTGAGGGGTTAGCGAGAGGCAAAATTATGAAATTTTTATGTCATTTACAAGAATTTACATGCTTTTAAGCGCCACGCGCCCGCGCGAGGTTTCTTGTTTCAGCTTTTTTTTGTAATTTTGTGGCAGTTTTGAATAAACGATAACTTTCTGCAGATGACTGATAGACAACGCTGGACCGAGATCGAACACTTGCCCGAGTGGGACGAGGAGTTTTATGACGTCTACACTGCCAAGAAGCATGGCAAGTGGGTGATGCTCAAAACCTTGAAACCCGAGTACAAGAACGACCCGGCCTTCCAGGCGATGATTGAGAAAGAGTTTGACGTCAGATACAACCTCGCTCATCCCAATATCATCATGATCAACGACTTTGAGGAAGTCCCCGGCCTGGGCATGTGTATCATCACCGACGATGTCTATGGCGATTCCCTGCGAAAGCTCATCCGCGAGCGCAAGGTCACGTCGACCCATATCTCAAAACTGCGCAACCAGCTTGTCGACGCGCTGGATTACATCCAGTCCAACCATCTTGCGCATCATGCCCTGCGCCCCGAGAACATCATCTTTACCGAAAATATCGGCAATCTCAAGCTCATCGACGTGGGCTTTGAACAGCGCAAGGCCCTGACCCCGGTAGACACCTCGGAAGACATTTACAATTATGGCCTCGTGCTCAAGGAGGCTCTCGACGCTGTTGACGACCACGACCCGGCTCTCCGTCGCGTTGTCGAGCGCTGTCTCGAGCCCGACTCCAAGCGCCGCTATCACGACATCCAGCAAGTGAGGCTCGCCCTTGCCGGCCGCCGCAGCAACCGCCTGTATATGACCATAATCATCTTCCTGGCACTGATGGTAGTGTTGCTCCTGTGGCTCTCTTCCCCCTGGGGACCCACGCCGCCTGCCGCATGATTTAATTAACCCGGCTGTTACACCCTTTCATCCTGTTATCCCACATGGCTGTTACAATCAAGAAGTTAGCGCCCGAGAAATCGGCAATTAACGAATATGTTAAGTTTGGCATCGACCTTTATAAAGGAAATGACTGCTATGTGCCCCCGTTGATTTTCGACGAGGTGGCTACCCTGCATCCGGCCAAGAATCCCGCTTTCGAGGTGTGCTCGGCCCAGATGTTCATGGCCTACCGTGACGGCAAGCCCGTGGGCCGCATCACCGCCATCATCAACGACCTGGTCAACAAGAAAGAAGGCAAGAACACCCTGCGCTTTGGCTTCGTAGACTTCATCGACGACAAGGAAGTTGTCGACGCCCTCTTCGAGGCAGCCGAGCAGTGGGGCCGCGAGCACGGCTGCACCACGATGGTAGGCCCCATGGGCTTCAGCGATATGGACCACGAAGGCATGCTCATCGAAGGCTTCGACGAGCTCGGCACCATGGCCACCATCTACAATCACGCCTATTACAAAGACCACATGGAACGCCTCGGCTTCGAGAAAGACGTCGACTGGGTCGAATACCGCATGAAAGTGCCCGATGCCGTTCCCGAAAAATACAGCCGCATAGCCGACATTGTCGCCCGTAAATATAAACTCCGCGCCCTGCAGTTCACCTCGCGCAAAAAACTCAAGGACCGCTACGGCCTGGCCCTCTTTGAACTGATCAACGAAGCCTATGCCGATCTCTACGGCTACTCGCCCCTGACACGCCGCCAGATCGACTACTACATAAACATCTACCTCGGCATGCTGCGCCTGGAGGATGTCTGCGTGGTTGTCGACGAGAACGACGACCTGGTAGCCGTCGGCATCTCCCTGCCGTCGCTCTCCAAGGCCCTGCAACGCTCGCGCGGCAAGATGTTCCCCACCGGCTGGTACCACCTGTGGCGCGCCATCCGCGGCAAGGTCGACGTCGTGGACCTGCTGCTGGTCGCCGTGAAACCCGAGTATCAGAACAAGGGCGTCAACGCGCTGCTCTTCAGCACCCTGATTCCTGCCTATATAGCCAACGGCTACAAATATGCCGAGTCCAATCTCGAGCTTGAAGGCAACGAGAGCGTCCAGCGCCAGTGGGAATACTTCGAGCGCCGCCAGCATCGCCGCCGCCGCGCCTGGAAGCGCCCCATCAAGTGATAAACTCCTCTGAATTACATCTCTAAACCGACTCTGATAAATGCCTGATATAACAAAACTCAAGGCCGACTTCGC
The DNA here is from genome assembly GCA_964454365.1 of uncultured Bacteroides sp. GTDB lineage: Bacteria > Bacteroidota > Bacteroidia > Bacteroidales > Muribaculaceae > CAG-873. The sequence goes on from CAYVTB010000100.1 coordinate 3,513, forward strand.
CGCGCGCGTCAAGGCCAACAAAAAGACCCGCTGGATACGCTTCGGCATCGTCTCGCTCATCTTCTTCCTGTGGGTGGCCTGGATGGGCAACTGGTGGCTGGCCCTGTGGTGGTTGCTTCTTTTTGACATCTATATCACCGGCTACATCCCCTTCACATGGTGGAAAAAGAGCAAGAATCCCGCCGTGCGCACGGTCATGGGTTGGGTAGACGCCATCGTCTATGCCCTCATTCTGGTATATTTCATCTTTGCCTTCGTGGGGCAGAACTATCAGATACCCTCGTCATCACTTGAAAAGACGCTTCTCACGGGCGACTACCTCTGGGTCAACAAGATGCTCTATGGTCCCCGCGTGCCCATGACACCCGTTCACTTCCCGCTGGTACACAACAAGATGCCTATTTTCGGCACCGACAGCTACCTTGACAGCCCCGCCAACTCCTATCATCGCCTCAAGGGCCTGCGCAACGTCGAGGAAGGCGACATAGTCGTGTTTAACTTCCCCGCCGGCGACTCCGTCATGACGCTTATGGAAGAGACTGCGGAATACTACTACCTTGCCCTCCACAACCGGGGCCGTCAGGAATTGCTGTCCCATCCGGAGAAATACGGCGAGCTCAAGTATCGACCCGTAGACCGTCGCCAGAACTTTGTCAAGCGTGCAGTGGGCCTCCCCGGCGATCGCATCCGCATCTCGGGGGACACCATCTACATCAATGGCGAGGCCCGCGAATTCCCCGAAAACGTCCAGTTCAACTATCTCATAACCTCGTCGCGCGATCTGTCGCCCGATGTCCTCCATGAGCTTGAGATCGCCGAGAGCGATGTCAACCGTCTCGACTTCAACAGTCTCGAGCGCGAGTACCTGAGCGTCGCCGTGCCCTCCGCAATCAGTTCGCCTCGCATCTATGCGCTGCCGCTCACGGCCAAGGCAATCGAGGAACTACGCGCGCGCGGCTACATCAACGAGATAGTCAAGCTCAGCACAATCTTCCCCGCTACCGGCCGCGATGCCTTCCTTTTCCCGGAAGGTGTCAGCGATGACTGGACTCTCGGCAATTATGGCGGAGAGAAAGGCCTGTGGATTCCCAAGAAAGGCAGCTGCCTGAAACTCGATGCCGCTTCCTGGGCGATCTACAACCGCTGCATCCGCAACTATGAGGGCCATCACGACGCTTATTTAGGCGAGGACGGCAAGGTCTACATCGGCGGCAAGCCCGTGGACTACTACACCTTCACGATGGATTATTATTTCATGATGGGCGACAACCGCGACAACTCGCAGGACTCCCGCTTCTGGGGTTTCGTGCCCGAGGATCACATCGTAGGCTCGCCGATGGCAGTGCTCATTTCCTTTGACCGCGAGCGCGGAATCTTCGACGGCGGTATCCGTTGGAACCGCATCCTGCGCGACGCTAATCCCGACAAGTGACCGCCCGCCATCCGCTGATAACGCATCCCGAGGCCACGGTGGTCCTGCCGCCGCGGCTTTTCGCGCCGATCGGCTGGTATGCCGCGCTGGCCGCCTGTGGCCATGCTGTGGTCGATACAGCCCGGCGCTATGACCGTCGTGAAAAAGCCGTTCACCGATACGATATTGTCGATGTGAGAGGTCCTCTGTCGCTTACCGTGCCTGTCACGGGGCCGGCCGCATGTGAAGGTCACCCGACCTGGGACGATGTAAAGCTCTCGCGCCACGGCCGCTGGTGGCACGTCCATCGTGTCACGCTCGAAAGCGCCTATGGACGCACCCCTTATTTTGAGTTTGTCATCGACCGCTTCAGCTCCCTGCTTGACGATCCCGGCGAGCAGCCCCCCTCGGCGCTGGAATATGCCCGCAGGGCCGACGAGGCCGTGCGTTCATTCTTAGGGCTGGAGACCGTCGTGGAATGGCGTCCGGCCTCCGAGGCCGACATCCGCAGACACGACCTGCGCCGCCGGCTACCCGACACGTCCGAAATGCCTCCCTACTTTCAGGTGCGTGCCTCGGCCTTGGGTTTTGTGCCGTCGCTCAGCATTTTAGATGCTGTTTTCAACCTCGGCCCGGAGACTCCCCTTTACCTTAAACGACTGATTTCCGATCCGAAAATTGTTAAATTTTAACTTTTCGGGCGTCACGGTTGTTATATAAGGTAAACTAACATAAAAACACAAAAATGGAACAGAAACATAAATCGGGCTTTGTAAATATAGTAGGTAACCCCAATGTAGGTAAATCGACTCTGATGAACGACCTCGTAGGCGAGCGCGTGTCGATTATCACCTCCAAAGCCCAGACAACCCGCCACCGCATCATGGGTATAGTCAATACCCCGGAATATCAGATAGTCTTTTCCGACACCCCCGGTGTCCTTTCTCCTAAATATAAACTGCAGGAAAGCATGCTGCAGTACAGCGAAGGCGCCCTGACCGACGCTGATATCCTCCTCTATGTAACCGACGTTGTCGAGGATCCCACCAAGAATGCCGACTTCCTCAGCCGCGTGGCTGCCGAGAAAGTCCCCGTGCTGCTGGTAATCAACAAGATTGACCTTCTCAAGGATCAGAAGCAGCTGGAGGAAATCGTAGCCCGCTGGCACACACTCCTGCCTAACGCCGAAATTATTCCTGCATCGGCCAAGGAAGGTTTCAATGTCCAGGCTCTGATGAAGCGCATTGTTGAACTGCTTCCCGAGGGCGAGCCCTATTTCGGCAAAGATGCACTCACCGACAAGCCTGCCCGCTTCTTCGTCACCGAGATCATCCGCGAGAAGATCCTGCTCAACTACGACAAGGAAGTGCCTTACTCGGCCGAGGTCATCGTCGAACAGTTTGAAGAAAAGGAAAAATCAATCCACATCATGGCCGTCATCTATGTGGAACGCGATTCACAAAAGGGCATCCTCATCGGCAAGGGTGGCTCGATGCTTAAGCGTGTCGGCACCGAAGCCCGCAAGGATATCGAAACCTTCTTCGGAAAGAGCGTGTTCCTGGAGCTCTTTGTCAAGGTAGAGCCCAACTGGCGCAACCGTGAAAACAAGCTCAAAGCTTTCGGCTATATAGAATAAAAATCTTAACTTTGCACCGTTAAGTTAATTTAAAAACCACGAAACATCCACGATATTATGCTTGTTGCAATAGTAGGAAGGCCCAATGTCGGTAAGTCGACCCTCTTCAACCGACTTACCCAGAGCCGCACGGCCATCGTCGACCCCACGGCCGGTACAACCCGCGACCGCCAGTATGGCAAGGTCGACTGGAACGGAGTCGAATTCTCAATCGTCGACACAGGCGGTTGGGTGGTCAATTCTGAAGATATTTTCGAGTCGGAAATCAACCGCCAGGTTCAGCTCGCCATCGAGCAGGCCGACGTCATTCTTTTCTGCGTCGACGCCATGAACGGCACCACCGACCTCGATGACCATGTAGCCGAAATCCTGCGCAAAAGCCGCAAGCCCGTGATTCTCGTCGCCAATAAAGTTGACTCCAACGAGTGGCTCTACAACGTGCCCGAGTTCTACTCCCTCGGTCTCGGCGATCCCTTCCCTGTCTCGGCTATCAACGGCTACGGCACGGGTGATCTTCTCGACCGCGTGGTCAAGGACCTCCCCAAGGAAGATCCCGACAAGGAGGAAAAGCTCGAGGATCTGCCCAAGTTTGCGATCGTCGGTCGCCCTAACGCCGGCAAGTCATCCCTTATAAATGCCTTCATAGGCGAGGACCGCCACATCGTGACCGACATCGCCGGCACTACCCGCGACTCGATTTATACCCGCTATGATAAATTCGGCTTTGATTTCTACCTTGTCGACACCGCCGGTATCCGCAAAAAAAACAAAGTCAACGAAGACATCGAATACTACTCGGTCATCCGCTCCATCCGTGCCATCGAAGCCAGCGACGTCTGCATCCTCATGATCGACGCCACCCGCGGCATCGAAGCCCAGGACGTCAACATCTTCTCCCTCATCCAAAAGAACAAAAAGGGTCTCGTTGTCGTCGTCAACAAATGGGACCTCGTCGAAGACAAAAGCCAGGCGGCCATCAAGCACTACGAAGCCGCCATCCGCGAACGCTTCGCCCCCTTCGTCGACTTCCCCATCATCTTCGCCTCGGCCCTGACCAAACAGCGTATCTTCAAGGTCCTCGAAACGGCTCTCGAAGTCTATCAGAACCGTCGCCGGACCGTTCCCACCTCGGCCCTCAACACCTATATGCAGGAAGTCATCGGCGCCTATCCCCCACCGAGCAACAAAGGCAAATTCGTCAAAATCAAATACGTCAC
>CAYVTB010000101.1:0-7706 GCA_964454365.1 uncultured Bacteroides sp.
TGACGCAGGAAGTTGGTGATTTCCTTGTCGGTTGCGATGAAGCCGCCGAGAGAGGCAAATGACTTGGAGAACGTGCCCATCACCAGATCAACATCATCGGTGAGACCGAAATGGTTGACTGTGCCGCGGCCACCCTTACCGAAGACGCCGATAGCGTGGGCTTCGTCGACCATCACGGCAGCGTTGTACTGCTTGGCGAGTCTTACGATTTCAGGAATATTGGCTACGTCACCTTCCATGGAGAAAACGCCGTCGGTGACGATCAGTTTCACCTTGTCGGGCTTGCAGCGCTGGAGCTGCTGCTCAAGCGACTCCATGTCGTTGTGCTTGTATTTGTATTGCTGGCTGAATGAGAGACGACGGCCTTCGATAATGGAGGCGTGGTCCTGTTCATCCCAGATGATATAATCCTCACGACCGGTCAGACAGGAAACGACGCCGAGGTTTACACCGAAACCGGTTGAGTAAACCATGACGTCCTCTTTACCGATATACTCGGCGATGCGTGCCTCAAGCTTTTTATGAAGGTCGAGGGTACCGTTGAGGAAGGGTGAACCTGCGCAACCTGTACCGTACTTGCGGGTTGCCTCGATGGCAGCTTCCTTGATACGGGGGTCGTTGACAAGTCCCGTGTAGCAGTTGGAACCGAACATCAGCACTTTTTTACCATTGATGATTACTTCGGGATCCTGCTCCGACGAGATAGCGCGGAAATAAGGGTACACACCTGCAGCTTTGGCTTCCTGAGGGGCCGTGTATTTGGCCAGTTTAGCTTGTAATAGCTTCATAGATTGTTTATTATAGTCTGGGTTAAACTATCTGCCTTGACAGTCTCATCAAGTCAGGCTGCAAAGGTAGTCAAAATTATGAAATTTTTCTACTTCTTTAACATCTTTTTTGATGTTTCACAATAAATTTCTGTTTTTTCAGTGCTATGATGCCCGTGGATTCTTTGTGCTTTCAGAGCCTGCCCTGGTCGTTGTAGGAATAATATCCGCCGTCGGTCATGATTATATGGTCATTGACACGCAGATCGAGCGTCGTGGCCGCCTCCTTGACGCGCCGTGTCAGGCTGTCGTCTTGGACACTCGGCATGAGATTGCCCGAGGGATGATTGTGAAAAAGTATCATGGCCACAGCCGAGCACTCCAGCGCGTGCCGCATGATGATCTTGACATCGACAACAGTCCCCGTGAGACCTCCGCGCGACACACATTCGCGCCTGATTTCCTTGCCGGTCTGAGACAGGTATAGGACCCAGAATTCTTCGTGGGGCAGGCGGTCAAACTCCTCCCGCATTATCTTCGCGGCGATTTCAGAGGACGTTATCCGCGGCTGTTCGATCGACATTGCGTCGGCGCTTGAGCGCGAGCCGAGCTCCAGGGCCGCAAGTAATGTCAGGGCCTTGGCTTGACCGATGCCTTTGTAGGTTTTCAGCAGTTGCTTCACGCTCATGCGGGCGACTTTTGACAAATGACCCTGGGCATCGGCAAGTATTTCGTTACTGAGCTGAATGACCGACTTTCCCGACGTGCCTGTGGAAAAGATAATTGCCAGCAACTCGGCCGTTGACAGGCTCTTGATGCCGTGGCGCAGAGCTTTTTCGCGGGGACGTTCCTCGTTGGCCATGTCGCGGATAAGCATGGGGCCTTCTGTCTTGGCTGTTGTATTGTCTTCACGCTCCATCATTTTCCCTTTCTGATTAAGATTTCCTCATTGATATCACGGCCGCGTCCGAGCAGGATCTTGGTTGTGAATGCCTTGATAAAGCCCAGACCGTAACCACCGAGCTGAATTGCAGCTGCCGGAACGGCCATTAATGAAATCTTGAGTTTCCTTGTTGAAATCAACGCCCCGATAAAGACCGCTAAAAAGTAAATCGCGGGGAGAGCAAAGAACCAAGGACTTACAAAAATTCCGAGAAAAATGCAGCCTACCACGCCAATAACAAATATTGCCGGCAGCAAATGCACCGCTTTCAGAGATCCGGGATAAAGCAGATGCAAAGTTACGCGCGACATCCCGAATACATATACCTGCCGGAAAAATTTCTTGAAGTCTACGCGCCTCTTGTGCCAAACGGGATTTTGAAACAGACCTATCGTGAAGCCGGCCTGTCGGATGCGTGTGCTCATGTCGATATCCTCAGAAAACATCTCACGGAAACCGCCGACCTTGTCGTAGACGGCGCGTGAGAAGCCCATGTTGAACGTGCGGGGCACGAATTTCTCGAGACTGATGCGGCCCCCGCGTATTCCTCCGGTAGTGAGCAGCGAGGTCATCGAGTAATTGATAGCTTTCTGAGTAACCGTGAAGGATTCATGTGCCGAGTCGGGGCCTCCGAAGCAGTCAAGCGGTTTTGCTTTCAGTTCGGCCTCGAGCCGTTCAAAATATTCGGAAGGAATAACGCAGTCCGAGTCAAAGAAAACAAAGTAATCTCCCGTTGCCCGCTCCATGCCGTAGTTGCGAGCAATTGAGCGCCCTTCGTTTTCCTTATAATAATAACAGACTTCCAATCCGGCCTCGCGGGCTTTATCTGCTTCGTCCCGGCACGGCTCCGTCGAGCCGTCCTCGACAAGGATAACTTCAAAGTTTTTGACAGTCTGGTCGCGAAGGCTGTCCAGTAGCTCGGCGACCTCGTCAATGCGGTTGTAAACGGGGACGATAACAGAAAATTTCATGGTCAGCTCATGCGGTTTTTATAATCTTCGTAAGTGAATCGGCGCAGCAGCCGGGCATCGCCGTTACTGTCGACTCGCCAGATGTCGGGATGTTGAATACCGTTGAACATTGTGGTCTTCACGGTCGTATAATGATTCATGTCCTCGAGGGTGAGTCGGTCGCCTGCTTTAAGAGGCTTCTCGAAGCTCCACTCGCCCTTGAAATCGCCGCTGAGACATGAATTGCCGCCGAGACGCCAGGCTTCCTTACCTTCAACGGGGTCGGGACCGAGGCTTTCCGTAATCAGCGGCTTGTAGGGCATCTCGAGAGTATCGGGCATGTGGCAGGCAAAGGAAGCGTCGATAATCGCCGTCGGAACGCCGTCGTTACGCACCGTGTCGACTACCGTTGTCAATAAATCACCGGTGCGCCAGGAAAATGCACTGCCTGGCTCAAGAATCACCTTAAGCCAAGGATAACGCTCGCGGAAGCCTTTGAGCAGCTTGACGAGATGATCCGTGTCATAGCCTTCGCGGGTCATGAGATGGCCGCCGCCCATGTTCACCCATTTTACCTTGGGCAACAGGTGGCCGAACTGTTTTTCAAAAGCCTCGAGCACGCGCTCAAGATCGTAACTCGACGACTCACACAGGGCGTGGAAGTGCAAGCCTTCGAGTCCTTCGGGAAGCTCGGTAAGTTCCTCGGCCGAGGCTCCGAATCGTGACCCCGGCATCGCAGGATTGTAAATTTCGGTCTCGATAACCGAGCACTTGGGATTGACGCGCAGTCCCGGCGACACCTTTCTGTCGGGATGGGCGGCGTTCCACTCTTTAACGGTGCTCCTGAAGCGCTCCCACTGAGATATGGAGTTGAAAGTTATGTGACTGCTTCCCGCGAGGAAATCCCCGATGGTATCGTCGGTATAGGCCGGGCAGTAGCTGTGGACCGGGCGGCCGAGTTCTTCAACGCCTAATTTAAGCTCGTTGAGTGAACTGGCCGTGCATGCGCGGTTATAGCTGCGCGCGATATCAAATGTGCGCCACAGGGCGTTGGCCTTGAAAGCCATGATTATATCGACTCCCGCGCGGCGCTCGACATCCGTGATAATATCAAGATTCTTCCGCAGACGGTCGTCATAAACCACATAGGCAGGGGTGGGTAGCTCATTAACTTTCATCAGTCAAGTATTTTGAATTTTGCATATTTCAGCAAAAGTTTGCGTTTTTCAGAATTGTCAAAGATTACGGAAACCATCGAACCGAGATCATTAGTCTCGACACTGTCTACCGTTCCCTCGCCAAACTTGGGGTGCAGTATTCTCATTCCGGCCGAGAGTTCGTCAATGCCGTGAAGCGAAAAACCGTCGGGCGACGTGCCGGTCGTCGGTCGCGGTCTCGGCTGAACGGGAGCAGCCTTCGGAGCCCATTTCGTAGAAGGGGTCGAGACGGCCGACGGGCGCGGCGGTCGTGCCGGCGACATTTCGTAGGGCAGTCGCTCCGAGCCATAGCTGAATTTGAGAAACTGCGGGCCTATCTCTTTCAGGAAGCGCGAGGGTCGGCACATCATCGTCTGGCCGTTGAGGTAGCGCGACGACGCGTAGGACAGCATGCAGTAGTTCTTGGCGCGGGTAAGGGCGACATAGAAAAGTCGCCTTTCTTCCTCGACGGCAGCAGCTGAGTCGTGGCTCATCGAAGAAGGCAGCAGGTCTTCCTCGACGCCAACGAGGAATATATTGCTGAATTCAAGGCCCTTGGCGGCATGGATGGTCATTAATGTAACTGAATCGGCCATCGCGGGATCGTTCTCGTCCTGATCTGTTGCCAGTGATACGTCGGCCAGGAAATCGGCCATGTGCACGCGGTCGGGCGCACCTTCCTCGCGGCGGTCCTCCACAAAGCTGTGTGCGCCGCGGATAAGCTCCTCGATGTTTTCGCGTCGCGAGATGTTCTCCGGCGCATGGTCGGTCATGTACATGGCGAGCAGCCCCGTGTGGCTGATAATCAGGCGGGCAAGTGATTCAGCGTCGGTTCCGGAAGCATTCTCCTCCATGAATTTCCTGATCATGGCGGCAAAGCTCTCGAGCTTTCCGCGGGTGCCGGAATTGATCTGCATTCCAAAGGTCGCCGGCTCGTTGAGCACTTTCCACATGCTCACGCCCGAGTTGATCGCGGCCTCGCTCAGCTTTTCGAGCGTAGTCTTGCCGATGCCGCGTGCCGGAGTGTTGATGATTCTTTTCAGCGCTTCATCATCGTTGGGATTCACAGCCATGCGGAAATAGCAGATGGCGTCTTTCACTTCCTTGCGCTGGTAAAATGCCTGGCCGCCGTAGATGTGATATGCTATGTTGCGTCGGCGCAGGGCTTCCTCGAGAACTCGCGACTGTGCGTTTGTGCGGTAAAGAATGGCAAATTCGCTCAGCGGATCACCTGTCCGAGCCCGGCGCGTCACTATGCGCGAGGCGACCAGGCCGGCCTCGTCATAGTCGCTGTGGCCGCTCTGCACCTCCACGCGCTCGCCGTCGGCGTTCAGCGAGTACACCTCTTTGCGTATCTGCCGCTCGTTGTGGGCGATGAGGCTGTTGGCCGCGCCGATTATATTCTTTGTCGAGCGGTAATTCTGCTCGAGCTTGAAAGTCTTCAGGGTAGGGAACGAGCGTTCCAGCTCGAGGATATTGCTGATATTGGCCCCTCGGAAAGAGTAGATGCTCTGGGCATCGTCGCCCACGACGCAGATATTTCCCGCCGGCTGGGCCAGCATGGTCATTATCATGTTCTGGGCAAAGTTGGTGTCCTGATACTCGTCGACAAGGATGTAAGTGAAGAACTCGCGGTAATGGCCGAGGATTCCGGGATTGTCCCTCAGGAGAAAAGCCGTGTAGTAGAGCAGGTCGTCAAAGTCCATGGCGTCGGCCAGGCGACATCTTATCATATAAAGACGGTAAAGCTCGGCCATGCGCGGGCGTCGGCTGCGCACGTCAGCCTCCATCAGCTCACGGTCGGCTGCATAGGCTTCCGGCGAGACAAGGGCATTCTTGGCCCATGAGATGGCGTTCTGAACCGTCGAGGGCTTGTAGAGCTTTTCATCAAGATCAAGCTCTTTGATGAGCATTTTGATCAGCGAACGCGAATCCGACTGATCATAGATGGTGTAATTCTTGCTGTAACCGATCTGATCGCTGTGGCGTCGCAGGATTCTTGAAAAAATGCTGTGAAATGTTCCCATCCACAGGCGGCGTGCAGTCTGGTTGCCCGTCAGCTGCTCGATGCGGCTGCGCATCTCGCGCGCCGCCTTGTTGGTAAAGGTCAGTGCGAGAATTCGTCCCGGGTCGTAACCGTTGGCGAGCAGATGCACGATCTTGTAGGTGAGGACACGCGTCTTCCCCGATCCTGCACCGGCGATAACCAGTTCGGGTCCCCCGAGATACTCGACAGCTGCCCGTTGGCTATCGTTAAGTTCCGACAGATAGTCGCTTTTCATGCAAAGCGGTTTGATTCAGGTAAATACTCAAAGCCGGCAGCTGAAAGTTTGCTTTCAAGTTCCTTGCGGTCCACGGCAAGGTCGTCGCACAGCTCGTCGAGCGACTGATAGTTATCGCGGAGCTTCATGTTTATGAAACTCAGCAGCATATAGGGGTCCTGGGGCAGATTATCCATTATTTTCCTTTTTATCCCACAAAATTAAGAAAATTTCGCGAGTCGACAAAGAGCAAACCTTTGACCTTTCCATACCGAGCTATGTGAACTCATCGGCCGGTCAGTTGTTAATTATATAGAAAGTAAAAAACACATAACTAAAACTTATAACATCATGAAAGAAGTAGCTCTTCTGGGAATGGAATCCCGAGTATTTGCCGATGTTTTGTCGGAACTCCTTCACCGTAACATAGCAGTTAATGCTTTTGTAACTAACCCTGAACATCTCATGATCGAAAATGTCGATCTCACGGTTTCCCTCCTTGATGTAGAGAAGCCCTCTGTTTTGACCGAGTCTCTGGAAGGTTATCACGACGCTATCGTGGCATTTTCCGATGATCAGACCGATGTTAAGGCAAATGATTTTGCGCTCAAATATTACCTCCCCATTCTCAAGGCAGCCCGTGAAGCCGGTGTTAACCGTGTGATTGTAGTGGGCTCTCCTGAGTCATCGGCTTATTTCACCTCCGATCTTCGCCGTCAGGACGATCTCGACTGGGTATTTATCTCGACCGAAGGCGCTTTCGCCTCCCGTGCAGTGGATGAAGTTGTAGAAGCCCGTCATCACCACGAGGTCTACGCCGAATAATTATTCCAAAGGTAATAAAACGACCTGCGGGGTGTGCCTATCGTAAGCACACCCCGCAGGTCGTTTTTAGCGCTTCTTTATTCGTCAAGCTGATCGGGCGATGCAGTCTTGGGCAGCGTGTAGTGGAGCCACACGAAGCCTATGATGCCCGAGAGTAGCGAGCCGAGCACAATACCGAGCTTGGCATGATCGAGAAGTTCGAGCTCGTGGGGTGTTCCACCACCGAACGAAAGGGTGGCTATGAACAGAGACACCGTGAAACCTATACCTCCGAGCATAGCTATGGAAGCCATCATCGACCAGTTGCTGTGGGCCGGCATCGGCGCAAGTTTAAAGAGGACCGTGAGCCACGAGAACAGGAGGATTCCCACGAATTTACCGACAAGCAGACCCAGGATGACAGCCAGTGATATGCCCTCGAAGGCGCTCACGGGGTTTGTGTCAAGGAGGAAAATGCCGGCGTTGGCAAAGGCAAAAAGAGGAATGATGAAATAGTTGACAACCGGGTGCAAGGTATCTTCGAGGTCCTGGAGAGGCGAAATAACCTTATCCGACGCCGATTCAACCTGCTTGAGCCAGTTGAGCTGTTCCTTAGACAGAATCGTGCGCTCGTTGAGGTTTTCTTCGCCCTCGGCCTTGAAGTGGCTCATAGCCTTGCGTATCTGTTTGATATAGTTGCGCGGATCCGTAACGGGCTTGGCGGGCACGGTGAAGGCAACCAATACGCCGGCGATCGTGGGATGAATACCCGAGTTGAGGAACAG
>CAYVTB010000102.1:0-7628 GCA_964454365.1 uncultured Bacteroides sp.
TCAGCGGGGATAGACGAGGTATTTTTTCTGGCGGGACATTACCCAGAAAGCACCGCTGAAGTAGAAAGCAACGAGGCCCCAGAGCCACAGATATGGGGTCATGTTCTCGGCAAGGGTGGCACCGTTGGAGTTGATGCGGATGAAGCCTTCGACGCCCCAGGTGGCGGGAATGAGGTTGCCAAGCCAGGTGAAGAAGCCATTCATGGCATAGCGCGGCCAGGTGAGACCCGAGAGGAACAGGAACACGACGGATGTGAAGACGATGGCAAGGAAGGCGCTCTCGCGCTCGGTGCAGAAGCCCTGGAGGGTGAGGCCAAACATTGCCGAGGCCAACAGCATGGGCACCAGGAAGAGGAGATAATCGACGGGGTCGCCCTGATGGGGCAGGCTGAACATCTCGGGGATGATCTTCACGACATAAAGTGCCAGGGGAATGTAGAGCACGAAGTAGCAGAGGACTTTGCCCCAGATGACGGCCGTAGTTGGCGCTCCGGGCACGGCAAGGGGATCGATGCCACCGTTGCGGCGACGGCGCTCGCGGGAGGTTCCGGCGAGCAGGCAGATTCCGAGCACCATACTCTGCTGCAGGATGAGGATGACGATGCCGGGCATGATGAAGGATGCAAAGCCCTGGCCGGGGTCACCAAGGAAATTGTTGTGACTCCGGACGGGAAGGCCGCCGATGCCGAGGGTGGAGATACCGGTGATGTCGAGCTTGGCGGCGGAAATGTCCTCGGCAAGCTTCATCTGGAGGTCGGTCAGCGCCGAGAGGAAGGCGCGGTAACGCAGCAGAAGGCTCATCTCGGCATAGAACGAGACGGTCGTCTGACGCCCGCGGACGATGTCGCGGGAGTAGTCGCGGGGAATCTCGATGATGCCGAAGACCTTGTTATCGGCAAAGAGCTGCTTGGCCTCGTTGAGGTCATTGCAGTAGTCATAGATTGAGATTGACGGGGAGGCCGACGCAAGGCGCACAAACTCGCGCGAGGCGGGGGTGCGGGAATTGTCAACGACCGCGACGGGCATTTCCGTGACAATCTCGGGATTATAGATGAGGGTATAAACCACAGGGTAGAGCAGCGGCAGGGCAAGGAAGAACAGCAGGGCACCCACGTCGTGGATGATGATGCTCCACTCGTTGCGGAAAGTGAGCGCCATCCCGCTCACCCACCGGCCAAGGCCTCCACGGCTGTGTTTATTCTGTTCAGTGGTCATAATCAACTTGCTTTAGGGGACATATACCGGGTGGAGGCATGCGCGCTTGAGACGCCACACAAGGGTGGAGGCCACCAGCGGGAATATTATCAGGGCCACATAGTAGTAGCGGCACCAGTAGAGCGGCATCGAGTCGAGACCTGCGAAGATATAGATCAGGAACAGGTAGCGGACCGGGACGAGGTAGGAGAAGATGCTGATGGCGCCATACATGCTCTGGACCGGGAAGGAGTAGCCGGCAAAGGAGAAGGTCAAGATACCGATGAGACTCGATAGGGTCAAGGCCAGGCGCACATTGGGCACAATCGAGGAGAACAGCACGCCCATGGCCTGGGAAGCGATGATAAACAGCTCCATGGCCAGCATCAGCGCCGGAAGATCACCACAGGGGAAGTGGTTGTAGCAGAACAGCACCGAGAGGGCAAACTGCCCGACGACACTCCACACGATAAAGTGAGGAATGAGCTTGCCGGCCAAGGCCACGAAGATACTACCGCGGGCTGTCTCGAGCCACTCGACCGAGGTGCCCTTCTTGATTTCCATGGTGACGCCGAAGGAGGTCATCAACATGATGAGAAGTGCCAGGCAGCCAAAGATGAACGAGGGGCTGAGATATATCGAATAGTTGAGCCACGGGTTGCCTATGCCGTGATTGTCGACATTGACTGGCTGCAGCAGGGGCGTTGCCATCTCGTCAGTGGCGCCGGCGCTGATCAGCAGCGTCCTGATGACGCCGGCCGATGTGGTAACCGCCACCGTCTTGAAGCCCTTGAACGCGAGCGTGCCGGGGACAAAGTAGGTGAGGTTGTTGTAGTATTCGAGCGTAGGGCGTCGGCCGCTGATGACATCTTTTTCAAAATTGGCGGGGATGACGAAGAAGCCGTATATCTCGCCGCTGCGCACGGCACTCATGGCGGCATTGTAGCTTTCGAGGTCGAGCTGTATGTCGATAAGTTCCCCGGCGCTGAGATTGCGGCGCACGGCGCGCGACATCGTCGACTGGTCGAGGTCGACGACGGCGGCAGGGACCTTGAGCGGCAGTCCCTCGGAAAGAATCCCGACGAAGAACAGCACCAGGAGCACGGGCATGATGACCATCATGGCCAGGTAACTGCCCCTGGAGGTCATGACGCCTATCTCGCGGCGGAGGGATGCTATGAATCCGGTTTTGGACATCGTTTACAGTTGTCCTGTGTTATCTTTCGTAAATAATTGACATACCGGGACGCAAGCCTTCGATTTCCTCGGTGGGACGGGCCTTGATCTCAAATGTGCGGCTGTCCCAGGAGCCGTTGGACTTGGTCGAGCGCCAGGTGGCGTAGGACCCCATGTCGCGGATATAGTATACACGGGCCTTGAAGTGCTTCTGGCCGAGGGCCGGAACCATTACCTCGATTTCGGAGCCCATGGGTATATCGTTGAGGAGCTCCTCGCGGACGTTGAAAGTGATCCAGCGCTTGTCGAGACGCAGCACACTCATGATCGGGGTGCCCATGGCAACGAGTTCGCCCGGTTCGGGATAAATCTCGTCGATGGTGCCTGCGCAGGGAGCCACCAGATAGCTGTCTTCGAGGACTGCCTCGACCTGGGCGACACTACCGCCGGCAGCCTGTACCATAGCGGCGGTCGACTCCTTGTCTTCCTTCTGGGCACCGGCACGGGCGAGTGACAGCTGGCTTGCAGCGGCGTCGCGGGCGGCGACGGCGGCATCGTAGGCAGCCTTGGCTTCATCGCGCTTCTGCTCCGAAACGACACCTTCCTTGTAGAGGTTTTCCATGCGCTCGAAGGTCTTTTTGGTGATACCGACGGCAGCCTCGGCCTGGGCGAGCAGGTCGGATGCAGCCTGGATGATCTGGCTGCGGGTACCGCTGTCGACCTTGCGGTTCTGTGCCATGGCGATTTCGCGGAAAGCCTCAGCCTCGGTGAGCTGGGCCTCGACTATTCCGGAGTGGATGCGCACGAGGGTATCGCCGGCGGCGACGGTGTCGCCTTCTTCCACAAAGAATTCAATTACGCGGCCCGGGAGCTTGCCCGAGATGCGCACGGTTGTACCTTCCACCTGTCCCTCGACAAGATCGTCGGGACGGTTCATGAACAGAAAACCTACAATAGCGATGGCGGCGACGGCCAGCACGACGACAGCCATTGTGATAAGCAGCGCGCGGCTCGCCTTGCGCTCATCGGGAGTATTGTTGTTGAGTGACATATTGTTGTTTTGTTTTTATTTTTAATCAATAAAGGGTTCCGAGACACTTGGAGAGATATACGTTGCAGAGACGCACGTCGATCATTGCATCGACCTGTTCCGAATGGGCCTTGAGCCATGCAGTCTGAGCCTCGAGCACGTTGTCGGTGGTGGCCATACCCTCGGCGAAGGCGAGATTGGCACAGCGCAGGTTCTCGTCGGCACGGGCGAGGTTATCGCAGGCCGTGCGATAGGTCTTGTAGGCTTCGGAGGTCTTGAAGGCGGCCTGCTGCACCTGGAGATCGACCATAGTTCGCGCGTCCTCGAGCTGAAGTCTCATGACGGTCTCGTCGACCGAAGCGGCGCGGTAGCGGTTGTAGTTGCCACCCCAGTGCCACAGGGGGATGGTGAGGGTGACGCCGACCGAGAAAGCGCCCTTGAAGCGGCGCTTGAAGCCGTCGTACATATTAGGATTGCTGAATGAGTAGGCTCCGATAAGGGCGACGTTGGGGAGCATGGCGCTCATGGCTACCTGCTTCTTGTGGCCGGCGATCTCGGTGCCGAGACGCAGGGCCTCGAGGTCGGGACGGCGGGCATAGATGTCCTCCATGTTATAATCCGTCGCTACTTCGGCGGTAAGTTCGGGCTCGACAGAGTCCTCGTCGGCAAGGGTGAAGACGGTGTTGACGGGAAGACCACACACCTGAGCGAGAGCCATGCGGCTCAGGACGAGGCCATTTTCAACTTTGGTGAGGTCGACCTGAGCCGAGTTGAGTTTCACGTCGACACTGAGAACGTCGCTGCGGGTGCAGACGCCCTGGTCAAACATCAGATGGACGTCATGGGAGAGCGAGTCGAGGAGGTTCACATAGGACTGTGCAAGCTTGTACTTGGCCTTGAGGGAAACGACCTGCCAGTAGGCACCGTCGACGGCATAAATGACGTTTTCGGCCTCGTTGTTGTGCATCGCGCGGGCCAGGAGCTCGGCATCGCGGGTGATGCGGTTCATTGCCACGATCTTGCCGCCCATGTAGATGGGTTGGGTCAGGGTGAGAGCGCCGAAGAAAACATTATGGATGTTGTAGGTCATCGCCTCCTTGGGGATAAGGGCTACAGTCTCAGGGATGTACTGGCCGTCGGGCCCCTTGACCGGCTCGCCCGTCACGGGATTCTTCACGAGGTTGAACTCGTAGCTCTTCGTTTCAAGATTGAATGTCTTGGTGGGGAGCAGCTGGTCGGAATCAAATATTGAGAGCTGTCGCTGGTTATAGGTGTATCCACCGACAAAATCAATCGCCGGAAGGTAGGCGGCGAAAGCCTCTTCGTTCTGATAATGAGCCTTGTCAATAGCCTGGCGGCTGATCATCAGCTGCTTGTTGCTGCTGAGAGCCATCGAGCGGCACGAATCAAGCGGCACGGGAGCCTGGGCAAGAGCCGCCACCGCCATGCCAACGGATGTGATGAATGTTAATATCCTCATAGGATTAGCAAATCTTGTGATTATATCAGTCTTTCCTTGACGGCCCTACGGCCGGGTTATGATTTCTTAACAAATAAAGCTTCAAATTGTTCTTTGTGGGCGCAAAATTAGCAAGTACCTCCACAAAATTCAATGCGATTTGGAAAAAACTCCCAAAATATACCAATTATTCCAACTTTTTCACATAACCCGGATGGTGTCCCGATTATTTTTTGTTTAACTTTGCGACATGAAGTCTCGCCATGCACTGATACTCCTTGTGACCGCCGTGCTTCTCACGGGTTGCCATTCCTCGCGCAAGACCATGCGCGGCAGCCGCGCGACGCGGGTCAACACGACTACACAGGTCGCTAAGGGGCACGGAGAAACCGTGCGCGTCACCGAGCAACCACGGGGCCGGGCCGGGCACCTGCTCGATGTAGCGCGGGGCTGGATCGGCACCCCTTACCGCTATGGCGGAAATGACCGCAAGGGGATTGACTGCTCGGGGTTCACCTGCGCTGTTTTTGACATCGCACTCGGAATCAAACTTCCGCGGTCGAGCCGCGAGCAAGCCGAGTTCTGCAAGCCGCTTCAGCGCAAGGCGCTCAAGGCGGGCGACCTGGTGTTTTTCTCGGCAAGAGCCGGCGGCGAGCGCATCAACCACGTTGCCATCTACATGGGAGACAACGCGATAATCCATGCCACGACATCCCGCGGGGTAATCATCAGCGACCTCGATGAAGACTACTGGAAGACCCATTACCGCTGTGCCGGACGCGTGGCCGGAGCCAATCTCTGACCCTTCGCGCAAAGGGAAAAAGCGGGCTTGAAATACTAAAATTGTGTATTTAAATATTAATTTTAGTTAACAACTTGTCTCGTTCCATTTATTTGTC
The DNA here is from genome assembly GCA_964454365.1 of uncultured Bacteroides sp. Classification (GTDB taxonomy): domain Bacteria; phylum Bacteroidota; class Bacteroidia; order Bacteroidales; family Muribaculaceae; genus CAG-873. The sequence goes on from CAYVTB010000102.1 coordinate 5,759, forward strand.
TTATCTTTGTGGGAACAGTATACAACCTTGTACCTGAAAAACCGATAATGACAAGAAAACTCATAGTTGCCGCCCTGAGCCTGATGGCATGCGGATTCACCTATGCCGGAACCACCGAAGACACGGTCCTGGCAGTAATCAACTCCTATCGCCCGGGTAGTACAGGCTACGGCGACATGGCCGTCAAGAACGTCACGGTTGACCACGGCACGCGCAACGTGACCGTCGTCTGCAACGACCGCACGGCTTACCTTCCCCTCACCTTGCAATCGATGACCGCCCTCAAGGGCGATATCCTCAAAGCGCTGAACCTCGAGACCGAGGGATATAGCGTGACCATCAAGTCGGGCGACACGGATCTTGACGATCTGGTGCTCTTCGCTCCCAAGACCGTTACGGGCCCCGCCGGCGAATTGCCTTTCGTGACCGACCTGTCACGCGAAGCGGCCCCGATGGGACTTGACGGCGCCAACATCGCCCTGTGGCAGAGCCACGGATGGTACTTCGAGCCCAAACTCAACCGCTGGGAATGGCAGCGCGCCCGCGTGATGCAGACCGTCGAGGACCTCTACACTCAGAGCTATGTGATGCCCTTCCTGATGCCTATGCTGCAGAATGCAGGCGCCTATGTGATGAGCCCGCGCGAGCGTGACACAAATCTTGTCGAAATCATCGTTGACCGCGACAACGAGGCAACGCCCGGCTATCGCGAGGTCAACGGCGCCAATCGCTGGAGCGACGCTCCCGGCGCCGGTTTCGCGTGGGACGGCAAGCATCTTGTCAACGGCAGTCACCCCTTCAGCGACGGCAAGGCACGCACGGTGAAGACCGCCGCCAACGGCGAGGAAGCTTCATTTGCCGTGTGGAGCGCCGATATCCCGGCCGATGACGACTACGCGGTCTATGTGAGCTACAACGACGTTCCCGATGCCTCGACCTCGGCACTCTACACAGTGCATGCCGAGGGTGGCGACCGCCATTTCACAGTCAACCAGCGCATGGGAGCCGGGACATGGATTTACCTCGGACACTTCCCCCTGAAGGCCGGCAATAATCGCGCCGTTGTCACCCTGAGCAACACCGGAGGCGAGCCCGGAAGCGCCGTCACGGCCGATGCCGTGAAGATCGGCGGCGGCATGGGCGTCGTGGACCGCATCGTGAAAGTTCCCCTCGATTCAATCGACTACAAATATGTCGGCAGCGGTTATCCCAAGTTTGTGGAGGGCGCCCGCTACTTCCTGCAGTGGGCAGGCGCGCCTGACAGCGTTTTCACCCCGACCGACTATGTCAACGACTACACCGACGACTACCGCAGCCGCGGCCTCTGGGTCAACTGGCTCGCCGGCGGCTCTTCGGTTCTTCCCGGCGCGGAAGGCCTGCGTATTCCCGTGGACCTGAGCCTCGCGTTCCACACCGATGCCGGAACGTTCACCAATGACTCTATCGTAGGCACGCTCGGCATCTACTGCACCGCGGGCGATACGCTCGGCAACGGCAGCGACCGCCTCGCATCCCGCGACTACACCGACCTTGTCATGACCAACATCGTGCGCGACGTGCGTGCCGGCTTCGAGCCCCGCTGGAGCCGCCGCGGCATGTGGGATCAGTCGTATTACGAAGCCCGCGTGCCTCAGGTGCCGGCCATGCTCCTGGAGCTGCTGAGCCACCAGAATTTCGCCGATATGAAATACGGCCTCGACCCGGCTTTCCGCTTCACCGTCTCGCGCGCCATCTACAAAGGCATGCTCCAGTTCCTGGCCCACCGCGACGGACGCCCCTATGTAGTCCAGCCCCTGCCGGTTAAAGATTTCGCGATCACTCCCGCCGGCAAGCGCACATATCGCCTGTCGTGGGCCGAGACCGTCGACAC
>CAYVTB010000103.1:0-3471 GCA_964454365.1 uncultured Bacteroides sp.
CGCGAGCTATTTTTATGGTAGAGGGATGATGGTTTAAGCGACTGTCATCTCGCCTACCATAGAAGTAGTAAGATATTTTTCGATTTCGGGTTTGCTCAGACCGCTGCCAAGGAGATACATCATCTTGGTGACGGCTGCTTCGACGGTGATGTCGTAGCCCGAGATCACGCCGGCCTTGGCCAGCATATCGCCGGTGTAGTAACGCTTCTGTTCGTCACCGCCGTTAAGACACTGGGTGACGTTGAAGATAATCAGACCCTTGCTGACGGCATCGGCCAGGTCGTTGAGGAACCACTGCTCTGTAGGAGCATTGCCGGCGCCGAATGTACGCAGGATCACGGCCTTGATACCCGGGGTTGCAAGCTGAGCCTTAACGACATCCTCGGTGATACCGGGATAGAGCCACATGACGAGAATGTTGGAATCCATCGAGTAGAAAGGATTCAAAGGCATGGCTGTGTTGTGACGCATCAGGTAGGGCTTGTTGTAATCGATGTGAAGATCGATGGTGCCCAGGACGGGATAGTTGAAGCTCTTGAAGGCGTGGAAGCCTGTAGAGGTGAACTTGGTCGAGCGGCAACCGCGCACGATGTAGTCCTGGAAGGATATAACGACTTCCTGGATCATCGGGTCACCGTTTTCGTCCTTGGCTGCAGCAACCTGCAGGGCCGAGATAAGGTTCTCGGTGCCGTCCTCGCGGGTATCGCCGATAGGCAGCTGCGAGCCGGTAATTACAACAGGTTTGCGAAGGTCGCGGAGCATGAACGAGAGGGCCGAGGCCGTGTAGGCCATGGTGTCGGTACCGTGGAGGACCACGAAGCCGTCAAATTCATCGTAACGGTCGGCTATATCTTTCACGATCTGATTCCAGTAGCTCGGGTTCATGTTTGAAGAGTCGATAGGCTGGGGGAACTGGACGCTTTCGATCTGGTAGCCGAGCTGGCCCACCTTGGGAACATTATCCATCAGGTGTGAGAAGTCAAAGGGCTGGAGGCCATTGGGCGTCTCAACCATACCGATCGTGCCGCCGGTGTAAATAATAAGAATCTTCGGGGCGTTTGTTTCTGTCTGTGCCATAAGTTTATGTGTTTATAGTGTTAGGTAAGTTTTTAATCACTCAATCGGACTCTTGATTAGAAGTAGTTCTTTGACATGCCGAATACGAAGTGACGGCAGCGGATGACTACAAATACCAGGACGATAGCCGATGCAATACCTACGAAGATGAAGGGGAACATGGTCGAGGTAGTGTGGAAGATCTTCTCGCCGGCGCCGATGATTACAGGAACCATAGAGATAGCTACATAGTTGGCTACCTGCAGATAAGCCAGTGAAAGGGTCGACTTGCTGTCGGAGGTAACGACTTCGGTTGCCTTGGTATAGAAGATAGGCTGTGCTATACCGTTGCCGAGACCGCAAAGGGCTGCTGCAATGATGTAGATTACAACGCTGTGGTGGATGAAGACAAAGAGTGCAAAGCTGCCGACAATCATTGCTGTGGCGACAATAAAGGTCGCTTTACGGAAAGCTTTCATCACGGGAGTCAGCGCAAGACCTACGACGAACATCGCAAAGTAGAATACCGAGGTCATCGTGGAAGCGTCTTCCGACGAAATCCAGTCGAAGTTAGGCAGGTAGTAGCAGGGAATACAGGTTGCGAAGACAAAGAAGAAATAGGCCAGCAGCAACCAGATTGTACGTCCTACATAGAAACCGCCCTTAACTTTCTGGCCTGCGGTAGAAAAACCGTCGGCATCGACTGCGGGAACAGCTGTTGCAGCAGCGGGAGCTGCAGCAGTCTTGCTGTCGGTTGCAGCAGTTGAGGTTGAGGAAGTTGTCGTGGTAGTTGAGGTAGAACTCTGGGTAGTAGAGGTTGATCTATTGTCCTGATAGTCGCTCTGAGGAATTTTACGCAGGAAGGGGATCAATACCAGCGAGAGGAGCGGGATCAGGTAAACAAAGAATGCGCGGTGCCAGGTGTGGGTAAGATCGCCGGCTACGAGATAACCAACTGCAAATGTAGCGAGCACAAGAGCGATGTTACCGATAGCTGAAATAATACCCATCTGCTTCATACGGTACTTGCCGGTGAAGACGTCGGCGATAAGACCGGTCGAGAACGGCAGAATCAGACCGCAGCCTGCGCCAAGAAGACAGCTGAGGATAATCAGCATGTTAAGCGAATTTGAGAAGATGGATAGCACGCCGGCCACGAGATACATTATTGTACCAAGCGTGATTACCAAGATCTTGTGTTTTGACTCGGATAGTTTACCCGAGAGGAGGACAAAGGGGATGATTACAAGGTTGGGCAGCACGGTGAGCAACTGAATTTTGAAGTCGGTTGCGTCGGCAAAGATGCTTCGCAGGCTACCCTCGATAGGCGTCACAGCCAGACCGGGAAGATCGACTGCAAGCGAAAGAGACCAAATTGCAAGGACAACCATCATCGAGATGGTTCCTTTACCTGTTTTTACTTGCATAGTTTTTTCGTTTAAGTTTTATGAATTTTGGTTGAAACGGATATTATTCTGTGATGGTGACACGGTCGCCCTTGAAAACGCCAAGGTCGAGTTTCTTCATGACGGCCTTAACGGCAGCCTGTGCCTTGACTGAGTTACCGGCTTCATCCAATGGGGGAGCGAAAGCAGCGATACCCATTACACCGGGAAGAACACCGAGGACGCCACCGCCTACACCGCTCTTTGCGGGAATACCGGAGGTATAAAGCCAGTCGCCGGTGTTCTGATAGAAACCTACGGATGAAATAAGGGTTGTGATCTTCGGAGCGAGGTCGGGAGCGAAAACCTGTGTCTTGGTCACGGGGTTGTAACCGTTGTTGGCGATTGTGCCGGCACAGATCGAAAGCTGCGATGCCGTGATGCCGACCGAGCACTGGCGTGTATAAAGGTCAAGACTCATGGGAACATCATCGTAAATGCGGTTGTAGTTCTTGAGCAACCAGGCGATTGCGCGGTTGTTGAAGTTGGTCTCTGATTCCGATTTGTAGAGTTCGTCGATGACCTGAGCCTCGGAACCGCAAAGATCCTTGATGTTGTTGATGATTGCTTCCCATTTACCCCAGGAGTCGCCTACAGGATTAACCATCGAGCAAGCCGTGATGGCACCTGCGTTGACAAGAGGCGTCGAAGGATGGTCGTTTTCGAGAAGGATTGCAAAAATAGAGTTGAAGGGCAGGCCGGTGGCATCGGCACCTATCTGCTTAAGCACTGCTTCGGCCCCGTACTGTTTCAGGACGAGGATAGCGGTCAGCACTTTGGAGACCGACTCGATGCCGAATTTGTATTCGGTATCGCCCACATTAATTGTGGTGCCGTCGAGAAGCGTGACGCTAAGACCGAAAAGATTAGGGTCGATGTTTGCTAAAAACGGGATATAATCGGCGTTGTGGCCGCCGGTGATGTCCTTACACTCATTGTAGGCCTCTTCGACGGCCTGCTTAACCTGTGC
>CAYVTB010000103.1:3571-7607 GCA_964454365.1 uncultured Bacteroides sp.
CAGCGAGACCACCGTCTTGACCATGGTGTAGTGACAGTGATTAACAGCGATACGGCCGACGTAGCGCGCGTTGAAAAACATCTTAAGGAAAACGCGCCGACGACTCCTAATGACAATGGTCTGCCACGCTTCGCGATTGTAGGTAAAGATCATAAATATTATATCGGCGTCGGTGCCCAGTTCCTGGGCGAAGGGGTGTTTGATTTTGGTGACAATATGTCCTCCGCTACCCTTTTCACTCCCTCGGCAATCACACCTTCCACTCCCGGCAACCGCAGTTCTCTCGGCTTCGGATGGCAGACTTCTTCGATATATATTAATGCTGTAGCATTGCCGGGAACGGAAAACCAGGTTGGCGTCTTCTTCAAGGGTAACTTCATGGGGGACAACAATTCTTTCAACTGTTTCCATTTCTATGCTAAATACCGCGGCTTACTCGCCGGTTATACGACGAGCCTCTTTACGGATGGTGCAGCGGAGCCGATGACCATTGACTTTGAAGGTCCTAACGGCTATCCCTTCCTGAACGTGTTCACTGCGTCGTGGACTCAGAAGTTTGGCAATAACCTGTCGGCAGCAATCGGTATCGATGCTCCTACAACGTCGGTCACAACAGGCGACCGTACTGAAACCGTTAATCAGCGCATCCCGGCAATTCCCCTCTATGTGCAATATGCCTGGGCCGAGGGAAACGGTCATGTGCGTCTCTCGGGGCTTATCCGTCCCATGCAGTATCGCGACCAAGTGAAGTCGGAGAATTCAACGCTGACAGGCCTTGGCGTGCAACTGTCGGGTATGTCTCCGGTTGTCGGGCCCTTAAGCGTGAATTATAATATTGCCTACGGTCGCGGTATCGGCAACTACCTTCAGGACGATAACGGCATGGGGCTCGATGCGATTGCAACAGAGACAGCCGGCAAGATGGATATGGTCAAGAGCATGGGTGTTACTGCAGGTGTCAACATCGCTATCTCGCCCAAGGTTTCAGCCAATCTCGTTTACAGCCATCTTTCCAACTGGCTCCCCGACGGAGCTGTTGCTGACGGAAGCCAGTACCGTTATGGCGATTATGCCGTAGCCAATGTTATTTATGCGATCAATAACTTTGTTTCGGCCGGTGTTGAATATGATTACGGCCACTGCAAGTCGTTTGATAATGCATCGCTGCACACCAATCGTCTCCAGGTGCAGCTTGCAGTGACATTCTAAAGAGTCAGTCGTATCATTATAAAATCAGCGGCGCGTAAAATGGTTACGCGCCGCTGATTTTATTGCTTGATATCTTTCAAAGGCGTTCGAAGGTATATCCGAGGACAAGCAGTGAATCAAGAAGCATGGGAGCATGATTGTAGAGCTTGTCGGTGCGCGCGTCCTGGGTGCCGAGATGGATAATCAGGAAGGCTCCGTTGAGGCTGCGGTTGCGCTCGAAATCAAAGAGTTGACGGATGATCGAGTCACTGCTGTGATAGTCGGGCATGTCGGGTGTCGTGTAGTCGCGGAAGATCTGAATCCCGGGCGTCGGGTTGATGACTTCCAGTCCAAGCGAGTCGCGCAAGGCCTTGGTCTGGATGCCGGCGATCCATTCATAGGGAGGCAGGAACCAGCGCGCGCTGTCGCGATTCACGCCGTAACGCTCCAGTGCCATGAAGTTGGAATCGACATCTGTGAGCAGGGAGTCAATTGTCACCAGGGGTGTGCGCTCGCTGTCCCAGTCGGCCAGCAGCAGGTGGCGGTTGCTGTGACCGCTGACATAGTGGCGACTGTCAATGATCTTTTTAATAATGTCGCTGTTTTCCTCGCGGTCGAGGAAGTTGCCGGTGAAAAAGAAATTGCCTTTGATGCCGCGCTGATCCATTGCCTCAAGCATCACGGGAGCGCCTTCAAACATGGAGTCGGCCGAGAAAACGAGGTAGATGACCTTGCGGGCGGTGTCATGGCGCACGGTTGTTCCGTGGCGATCATAGACGTCGCTCACTGTTACGGTGTCCTCGGTTTCTTCACTACGAGAGTTGCCGACCGTGCATCCTACAGCCGCCAGGAGAAAGAGAAGCAGGGGTAGTTTTTTCATAACGGTCTGATGCCCATGATGTGACGGACTTCCTTAAGGGTCTCTGAGGCACGGGCGCGGGCGCGCTCGGCACCGTCCTTCACCACGCGGCGCAGGTAATTGTCGTCGGCCAGGATGTCGGCGACGCGCTCGCGGATAGGATTGGTAACGGCCAGGATGTCCTCGGCAAGCTGCTTCTTGAGGTCGCCGTAGCGGATAGAGCAGTCGGCATAGGCCTGGCGGAAGTGGCTCACAACATCGGGCGTGGAAGTCAGTTCAAGCAAGGTGAAGAGGTTGGCCACGGGCTCGCTCATGGGTGAGTTTGGTGCCTGGGGACCTTCGTCGGTGACGGCGCGCATCACTTTCTTGCGCAGGACCTTGGGGTCATCCGTGAGATAGATGCAGTTGCCTTCGCTCTTGCCCATCTTGCCGGAGCCGTCAAGACCGGGCACTTTCACGGGAGCGCCGCCGAAGTCAAAGTCGGTCGGTTCCGGGAAGAGATCGACGCCGTAGAAGGAATTGAAGCGGCGGGCAAAGCGGCGCGTGAGTTCCAGATGCTGCAGCTGATCCTTGCCGACAGGCACTTTCGTAGCTTTCTGGATAAGGATATCCACGGCCATCAGGGTCGGGTAGGTGAGTAGGCCGGCATTGACGCGCTTATTGGTCTCGGCGCCGATTATCTGATGTTCAAATGCTTCATCGCTGTCGTCGGCTCCATCGGCTACCTTGATGCCGAGTGCCTTGCGGGCTTTGTCCTTGAACGAGGCGGTGCGCATGAGCTCGCCGATGCCGACGTGCATGTTCAGCAGCAGGTACATTTCCGAGATTTCAGGGATGTCGCTCTGAATGAAAATTGTGGCTTTTTCGGGATCGATGCCGGCAGCGAGGTATTCGGCGAGAACGCTCTTTACGCTCGAGTGGAGCGCTGCGGGATCGGTGGAGGTTGTCAACGCGTGAAGGTCGGCTATGAAGAAGTTGCAGTCATAGTCGTCCTGAATCTTGACAAACTTGCCCAGGGCGCCGTAGTAATTGCCCAGGTGGAGGTTGCCGGTGGAGCGGATACCGCTCAATACTATTTCTTTCTTTTTATCTTCTGTTGTCATTTGCTGTTGATAGTGTGCGTGGAATAAATCAGTCGTCGAGGGTGTGTATGATCAGGCCCGAGCGCAGTTTGGGTTCAAACCATGTGGTCTTGGGAGGCATGATGTTGCCGGTGTCGGCAATGTTCATGAGCTGTTCCATCGACACGGGGAACAGTGCCAGGGCAGCTGCCATCTCGCCCGAGTCGACGCGGCGCTTGAGTTCTTCAAGGCCGCGGATACCGCCGACGAAGTCGATGCGCTTGTCGCTGCGCAGGTCGTGGATGCCGAGCAGGTCGCGCAGGATGAGGTCGCTCGATATTGTCACATCCAGAACTCCGATGGGGTCATTATCGTTGTAGGTGCCTTCACGGGCGGTCAGCGAGTACCATCGGCCTTCGAGATAAAGCGAGAAGTTGTGCAGTTTCTCGGGACGGTAGGGCACGGTGCCCATGTCCTTGACGATAAACTTGTATTCGAGCTTCTCGAGGAATTCAGCGGGAGAAAGCCCGTTGAGATCCTTGACGAGGCGGTTGTAGTCGATAATTTTGAGGTGAGATGCGGGGAATGCCACGGCAAGGAAGTAGTTGTATTCCTCGTCACCGCTGTGGGCCGGATTAAGACGCGCCTTTTCATTGCCGACCAGGGCGGCGGCAGCCGTGCGGTGGTGACCGTCGGCTATATAAAGATAGGGTATGTGGCTGAATTCGCGTGTAATCTTCTCGATAGTCTCGTCATCGTCGATTACCCAGAATGTGTGGCCGAAACCGTCTTCGGCCGTGAACTGATATTCGGGCTCGCCGGCAGTCACCTTGTCAATGATAGCCTGGAGTGCCTTGTTGTCAGGGAATGCAAAGAAAACCGGCTCGATATTGGCATTCTGGACGCGGACGTGCTTCATGCGGTCTTC
>CAYVTB010000104.1:0-5141 GCA_964454365.1 uncultured Bacteroides sp.
ACCGATGAGAAATTCTGTGACATGGCCATGAAATTCCTCCTTCTCGAGGACACCGATCACAAGTTCTTTACTCTCGACGAATACAAGACTCTCGTAGGTCCCGAGCAGACCGACAAGGACGGCAACCTCGTCTATCTCTACACAACCGATCCCGTTGCACAATATAACTATATAAAGGCCGCCAACGACCGCGGTTATAATGTGCTGCTCATGGACGGTCAGCTCGACAACCACTTCGTGGCACTGCTCGAGCAGAAACTGGAGAAGACCCGCCTCGTGCGCGTCGACTCCGACGTTCTTGACAACCTTATCAAGAAGGACAACGGCCGCTCGGTTGACCTCTCTGCCACTCAGCGCAACATCCTCACGACCTTGTTCAGTTCTCAGACTCCCGAGGTCGAGAAGGCGATGTTCGTGGTAAGCTTTGAGGCCCTGTCTCCCACCGACCAGCCTATCGTCATTACTCAGAATGAGTATATGCGACGCATGAAGGACATGGCCGCGCTTCAGCCGGGCATGAACTTCTACGGCGAGCTCCCCGACAGCTATACGCTGGCCGTCAACACCTCGTCGCCCATCATCGAAAAGATTCGTGACAAGGCTACCGAGGCCCTGAGCTCAAAAATCGAGCCGCTCGAGAAAGCTGTCGCCGACGACAACGCCAAGATTGAAGCCCTCCGTGCCGGAGCCAAGGATGGCAAGCTTGATGCCGAGGCCGAGCAGCAGTCCAACGATCTCCAGGCTGCTGTCTCGAAGTCGCGTTCCGAGCAGGAGCAGATCATCAAGGACTACGCTCAGAGCATTCCTCAGGTGCGCCAGTTGATCGACCTCGCTCTCCTCGGCAACGGTCTGCTCAAAGGCAAAGACCTCAGCGCGTTCATCGCACGCTCGGTAGAGCTGATCTCTCTTTAAAATTCATAGATTTAACTCTGACATATAATCTGCATCCCCGGCGAGCCCCGTGCTTGCCGGGGATTTTTTTCTTCGTGAACCGCATGCACGGTCCGGTTGTTTAAATTCTATGAAACACGTTAAGCTATTTATCATCTCAATCTGCGCTCTTCTGGCTGCCGCTTGCCAGAGCAGCGACCTTTTCAAGGAGTTGCCCGCTCCCATCTCTAAGTTTGTGAGTCAGTATTGGCCCAACCCGGCCATTGCTTCATATTCTGAACCTTCTCCTGGAGAATATGAAGTAGTAATCACCAACGGCCCTACCTTAAAATTTGATTCAAACTATGACTGGACCGAGATTAACGGTAACGGTATGACCTTGCCCGAGGTACTCCTCTACGATCGCTTGCCCGAGAAATTATATGACTATCTCTCGGCCGGCTCTGAGCTCGACAACGTTTTTACCCTTGTGCGCACTCCGCGTACGATTACCGTGACCTTGCTTAACACAACGGTGACCTACGATATTGAATCCCAAAAGATAACCCAGAGTTAAACCAAATTAACCGGTGCATGTCAAAAGTTATAGAACCGTATAACTGTTATTTATGAAGAAACTCTCGACGCTTGCTTTAGCCCTCCTTTCGGGCATGGCAGTTTACGCGGGAACGGTCCTCTCGACCGGTCCCGATTTTGCTTTTCCTAAGACCGTGATATCCGATGCCGACAGTGTCCTGGCCGTTAGTAAAGACCCTGCGACACGCATGCAGGCATTGATGCAGAAATGCATGGCCGTGCAGAGTATCGATCCCGACTCGGCTTTTGTACTACCCGGCTTGGTTGCCACCTATGCCGCCCGCGAGACCGATACCGCATTTCGCGGCCTTCTGAAGTTATATCAGGCTCGTTTACTTGCTAATATCTATTCTCAGAAAAGCTACGCCTACAACCGCGTTGCTGCTCCCGCCGAGCCGCTCCCCACCGACGTCGCTTTGTGGAGCGGCGATCAGTTCCGCAGCGAGACAAAGCGTCTGATTGATGAGGCCGGCGAGCTCCTTTCGCCCTTCGGAACCGACTCGCTCAAGAACTACGCCCCTGTTATTGAAATCGGTGTCAATACCTTGACATTCTATCCGTTATTGAGAGATTTCGTCGCAAATGCAAGCATCGATATCGCCAACATGACCGAAATCCCCGACCTCCCCGAAACATTGAGGAGCGAATTTATAAGTCACCCGGTGCCCGGAACACCCGAGTGGGTAGCCTGGGTCAACGAAAACGATGCCTCAGAATACTACAATCGCTTCCCCAACGGTCTTGTAGGTGGCGTCCTGCTTTATAATATACCCCAGGAGCAGGGCCCTAATATTACTCTGGTTAATCTCTTGACCAATTATCTTGAGACCGAGCCCGAGAACATTGTCACCGAAGCCCTCCGCGACAGATTAAAAATAATCTCCCGTCCGCAAGCGACTTTAGAGGCTCCATCCCTCGCTTATCCCGGCCAAAAAATCAACCTTAAAGTCTCGGGCTACTGGCTCAACAATGTTGAAGTTGTAATGTATCGTCCGAAGGAAGGAGTTGTAAGTTACAACAGACGTCCCGAGGTTGCCGATATGGAGAAAATCGACTCGCTGCATTTGACCTTCGACGGAGCTGTCCCCGAAGTAAATGACTCCATCACTATTTCCGCTCCTGCCGACGGCAATTACTATCTCATACTCAACGTGGATGGCAATGAGTCCAACAATTTTGTCCAGTTGAAAGTCACGACTTACATGCCGCTGCTGGTAGAACAGAAAGAAAGATATGCACTTGCCGTGGTAAAAGCCTCCGATGGTTCCCCTCTGAAAAAAGCTAAAGTTTTCTTTAATGACTCTGATGGAGCAACGACTCGTTTACCTGCGACAGATGCAGACGGCCTCTCAACGTTTACGATGCCCGAAAGTCTTAATTTCTCAAGAGGTTATCTTTCTGTAGAAAGCCATAATAAAACTTATGACTTTGATCGCGAGCTCGGCATTCGAGTTTACTATGACAGTAATTCCAACAATGAGGTAGTTGCACGCTTCTTTACAGATCGACCCGTTTATCATCCCGGCGATACTGTGAGCTGGAGCCTCGTACTGTCCCGCCATGACGGACTGCAGAAACGCGCAGCCTTGTGTGCCGATACTGATATCACTGTCTCCTTGTTCGATGCAAATTATGTTAAAGTTGATAGTATCAAGACAATAACTGATTCAATGGGCCGCGCCTCGGGCTCCTTTGTTGCCCCCGTCGACCGCTTGGCTGGTGTTTACCACTTGAATCTTGACGAAACGTCATACCCTGAACACCCTTTGAGCCTGTATTCTTCCGTTATGGTCTCCGATTTCAAGGTCCCTCAATTTGAAATCAAGGATTTTTCAGCGACAGTCCGTCCCGACGGTTCAATCGCAGTCACCGGTGACGCCATCACTTTTAGTGGAATGCCGGTCATTGACGCCAATGTCAGTGTCACTCTGGAACCGCGGATATTTTGGCGCTTTTACGGCAATGATCGTGAGGAAGAAATAAAATCGGCAACTCTTTCAGGAACGACCGACGGTAACGGTCATTTCACTTTAGTAGCCGACACAACGCAGATAACAAAGGGAATAAACTATCAGATCAGCGCAACCGTGACCGACAAAGCTGCCGATATAGCATCTGCGTCAGCAATGGTTCGTGCAGACAAGCACCTCTATTTTAGTTTCAGTGGCAACGGTCTTCTTAACATCGACAATGGTTATATTCCTCAACTGTGTGTTGTTGATGCAGCGGGTATAGTACTCAGTGAGACCGCTGACTGGCAACTGATTAAATCCGGCGAAGTTGTCGCCTCCGGCACATGCTCTTTAGACAGTCGCGGTGCATCGATTAACCTTTCCGAGGTACCTGCGGGAAAATATCGACTGGCGTTGCGCTCGGAAAATAATCAGCGCTTACAACCCGATACTATCAGTATTATAACCTATTCGATAAAGCACAATAGGGTGCCTTCTGAAATCCCGTTACTGATACCGGACAATGTTGTTAAAGCACCGGCGCAAGGAACGACCACTATGCTTGTAGGTGTTCCTCGCAAGACATCGGTATATATCTTCTCATCATCGACGTCAACACTTCTCAGTGCCGGGCGACGCGAACTGAGCCCCGGTTTCCATAAAATCGCTACACCCGAGGGTGAACCCGGAGCAACATATTCTGTTGTGTTTGCTGTTCCTGACGGCCTGAATTTTACCACCAAAACGGTATCCATCGTCTGCGAGAATCCTGAGGCCCTGAAAGTCAACGTGGAATCTTGGCGTGATAATCTCTTGCCGGGAAGCAAGGAGTCAATCACTTTAAAGTTGACTTCCCTCGATGGCACACCGGTCAGGGCTGCCGCCATAGCAACTCTCTACAATGCTGCTCTTGACAAGCTGGTGACCTATATGTCTGAGCCCTACAAGGTTCGTAACGATGAATTATTCCCCAATTATAATGCTTTTGTATCACCGAGAGCGTCTCTCTCGATGCTGAACAACTATAGCAATCAGGCAAGTTACAATTCATATTTCTCCGGCCGAGGTTTAACCGGCTTCTTTATCTCATATCCCGCGTTCCGTTATTTATTCACCACTCGCGTTACCTATTATAAATCTGCCATGCCGATGTTAGCGGCTTCGCGCAGTGCCAACGGTGTTTTAATGGAAGGAGCTGTAGTTAGTGAAGCTGCCGTCGAGTCCGATGAGGCTGTATACGCGGTAAGCGATGTCGCAGAAGAAGAGGCTGCTGCCGGAATCGTTGACGACCGTGGTACCCGAGTGCAGGAAGACGACCTCCGCAAGGGCGAAATCATGCAGGCCTTCTGGCGCCCCGATCTGATCTCGGACGAGGACGGTTCACTCACGATAACATATACCGTCCCCAACGCCAACGGTACATGGCACTTCCTCGCTATGGCCTGGAATGAAGCTTTGTATGCCGCTTCAATAGACAAAACCGCCATTTCAAGCAAGCCTGTTATGGTTCAGCCTTCTGTGCCGCGTTTCCTGCGCCGTGGCGACACCGCGACGCTCATGGCCACGATTTATAATAAAACTATCGAGCCGGCCGAGGTCAATTACATAATAGAAATCTTCGACCCTGTCACGGGGCGAGTTATCTCCCGCGTGGCTTCCGTTTGCCATGTCGACGCCATGGGCTCGGCTTTAGTGCAGATCGACGGGGTAGGGACCTCCGAC
>CAYVTB010000104.1:5241-7386 GCA_964454365.1 uncultured Bacteroides sp.
CGCAAGTTCCCCGAGATTCCTCGTGCAATTCAGATCTGGCAGAGCAATCCCGCCGACTCGGCCCTTGTATCCGACTTATACAAGAATGAGTCAATAAAGAACATGATGCTGCAACAGACACCGTGGGAATGGGCGGCTGCCGACAATACATCGCGCATGGAACGCCTCTCTCTGACGTTTAATCCGGCTGAGATCAACGCAATCCTCGACCGCGGAATCACAGCCCTCGAGAACCTTCAGCAGCCCGACGGTGGCTTCGCCTGGGGCTCATGGTCCTCGCGCTCCGATCTGTACACAACCGAGAGCATCCTTTCCGTCCTCGGCCGGCTTTCCGGGCAAGGCTTCCTCGACGGGAATGTGCGCCTCGACAGCTTGATCAACCGCGCATTTGAGTATGTCGATTCCAAGGTAAAGCCCGATGATTCTCGCTACGCCTATATCGTCACGTTGTTCCCCGGCCGGGAGCCCGCGACCGATAACGCTCGCGCAGCGCTCCAATATGGAGTGTCCGAGGCCTTGAAGACATGGAAGCGCAGCGGCAATGTTACCAAAGCGTCTATGGCTCTTATGCTCAACGAGACCGGCCACACTGCTGAGGCCCGCGAGATCATTAAGTCAATCCGCCAGTTTGAAGTCAAAAGTCCGCTCGCCGGCATTTCTTTCCCCTCGGTAAACAACATTGACGGCTACTCGGTTATCCTCCGAGCCTTTGCCAAGGTCGATCCGCAGTCAGCGGAATTAGATGCCATGCGCCAGTGGCTCGTTCTCCGCAGCCAGGCCACTGATGATCTCGGCTCCTGGGATCCCACGTCGCTTATCTCGGCAATCCTTTCAACAGGTTCTCCATGGACAACACTGCAAGCAGCTCAGGCACCTGTCTCGGTCGCCGGCCGTCCCTTGAAAATTGATGATGTCGAGCGCGTGACAGGCTCCTTCAGCGCTGTGCTGCCTGCTGATGCAGCGGGTCGCTCCCTTGAAATCACACGTCCCGGCGCCTCAGGCATCTCCTACGGCTCTTTGACTTCAGTCTACAATGCTCCCCTCGATTCAGTGGAAGCCCGCTCATCCGATGCCGTGTCCGTTACCAAGCGGTTCCTCGTGGCCGACGGTGAAGGTTGGCGTGAGACTTCCTCCTTCAATCATGGCGACCGCGTGAAAGTGCAGATAACCCTGCGCGTTAAGAGAGAGATGGAATATCTCACGGTAGTCGATGAGCGACCCGCGGCATCTGAGCCGGTCGAGCAGATGCCCGGCTATGTCTATGCCGACGGTCTCAGGATGTATCGCGAGGTCGACGATTCGCGCACTTGCCTCTTTATCGATAATGCCTCCCCGGGTGTATACACTCTGAGCTACGATATGACGGCCGCCACGGCAGGGACTTTCGCTTCAGGTCCTGTCACTGTCCAGAGTCAGTATGCTCCCGAACTCAACGCCCGCTCTGGCTCGACTCGCATAAATGTTAAACTTTAATCAACCGCAGACGTTATATTAGTGACAAAATGGCACAGTAGCCCCTTGTGGCATGAATTATGCTAATAATTACTTAGAACACTATAATAAATAACTATCATAAATTTTTAATAATCATGAAACTTAAACCGCTTGCCGACCGGGTTATCATCCGGCCTACCGCTGCCGAGGAGGTTACTGCCTCGGGTATCATTATTCCCGATTCTGCCAAGGAGAAACCTCTGCGCGGCACAATTGTAGCCGTAGGCAACGGCACGAAAGATGAAGAAATGATTCTTAAGGAAGGCGACGAAGTGCTTTATGGCAAATATGCCGGCACCGAGCTCGATCTCGATGGTGAGAAAGTTCTCATCATGCGACAGAACGAAGTCCTCGCCGTCGTCGAGAAATGATTTGTTTAACCCTGAAAACATCTGAACATTATGGCAAAAGAAATAAAATTTACCACTTCTGCTCGTGAAGAGCTCAAGAAAGGTGTTGACGCCTTGGCCGATGCCGTCAAGGTTACTCTCGGTCCCAAGGGCCGCAATGTCATCATTGAAAAGAAATTCGGCGCACCCCACATCACCAAGGATGGTGTGAGCGTTGCCCGCGAGGTTGAACTCGAAGACCCCTTCCAGAACATGGGCGCCCAGCTCGTGAAGGAAGTTGCCTCCAAGACCGGTGACGATG
>CAYVTB010000105.1:0-7362 GCA_964454365.1 uncultured Bacteroides sp.
AATGCAAATAATTTTATTGATTTTTTCACCCGGAGACAAAGTTTTTTTGCGGAGGAGGGGGTTGAAAGGTCCTTAAGGTCTTTAGGGTCCTTAAGGTCTTTAAGGAGGGGGATAGCTGCTTTGGGGGTATAAATGATTTTTAAGGATTTGAGGTAAAAATGGTGAAAAAATGGAGTTGCACATTATATAATATAAAAAATCAAAATGAAATGAGTAACTTTGCAGTCGATTTTGAAAATAACAATAATAAAAATATCCAATCCAACACTTTACTTTAATGGGAATGTTTAATGATTTATTCAAGGCAGCCGTTCCGGCACTGGCCTTGACGCTCGGCGTGAACGCTTCGGCAGCACCGGTTCGCGGAAATGCCGCCTCCGAGCCGTTCCGCTATGCGCGCACGGTTACCCCCGACTTCCTGAAGAAGAATTCTCAGACCTCGGGGCTGATGCGCGCTCCCGAAGCCACTCCGCTGAAGGGCAACAATGACTTCGGCTATCTGGAAGGTCCCGATGGCTCGGTGTGGTATTACACAGCAGATTATGATGTAGAAAAGCGCCCGGTTGAAGGCGCCTACGAAGGTTACTACGAGACCGTTATCAAAGGCTACAAGTTCACGATCTATGACTCGCGCATGCTGCCCGTCGGCACCGTGAAGGACGTTGTGACCTTGGAGGAAGATGAAGTGCGCCTGGCCCAGGTGATGCCCGATATCAGCGTAACGCAGAAATTCTTCAACGTCGATGACAAATATGAAATCGTAGTGTCGCTGGCCTGCAACCGCGACTATTCCACAGGGGTCTATCCCGTGAATGTTTATCACTCAAAGATATATTCTTTGGGAGGGCAGAAGGATGAAAACGGCAATGACATCGCCATCGACAACATCGACGGCTATATCGTGGCAGACGTAAACACCTCGACCGACTCCTGGAGCGAGAACCACTATATAACGTTCCTGACCGAGACCATCGACATGGATCTCGACGATTATCTGGAAATGCTCGCCAGCAACAAGTATATCCTGAGCATCTACCAGAAGGCCGGATATAACTCGGGCGCCAGGAAGATAGGCACTCTCGAGATGCCTCTGCAGCAGATGCCCGGCGACCAGATGAGTTCTCCCTTCATGCTTAACGTGGCTCATGACGGGGTAGCTTACTTTGCCCTGTCGATGTACAAGAAGCCTTTCTTTGTAGACCCTGTTGGCGACAATGACAGCATGACCAAGGACAATGCCCTTGAAATCACCCTCTACAAGGCTACTTATTCGGGTCTGGAACAGGTGTCGAAGACCGAAATCCCCCTGGTACCGCTCGACGGCTACCTCTACACCTTCCTGGGCATGGGTGACTTCCGCTACTCGGAAGACCTTGATTTCGGCCACTTTGACGGCAACCCGTCGGCACCCTGCTATACGATTACCACCAAGGGTTTCTCAACCGTTACCGATACCCACTATCACTCCACAGCAGTTTACAACGTCGAGGGCGAGAAGGTGATCTCCTACCCCGAGGGAATGGAGGACTTCGTGATACTGAGCGATATTCCCGGCGAGGAACCCCAGGTGATGTTTACCCGACTCACCGGCGACAGCTACAGCTTCCACTTTGTAAACGCCTACACCGGCGACGAAATCATGGAACTTCCCCAGGTATTCGAGGGCTACCATCTGATGGCGCTGGTTGACCGCGCCCAGGCCCACGGCGGTTACAAATGGGCTTTCAGCACCCTTGACGCATACGACGGAGGCGACGGCAACAACTACGAGACTGTAGTGTGGGTGAACACTGACGGCACCCTCGACCGCGTCGACAACATCAACCTGGGACAGAATGTAGCCTATGCAATCGTGAACATCGACGGCAAGGCCCTGACTCCCTATCTTTACAATACCGACAAGGCAGTTGAATACATGGTGCTCGTGAAGCGTCTCGTGGGCAACGGCTCAGAGACCCGCGAGGAGCTGCTGATCGTGTCGCCCGAAAAGAATCTGCTCACAATCACACCTGACGCCACGAAGGGCGTGCTGTCCAACATCGCGCTTCTCAACGACGATGTCTACCCCACCCTGGGCGTGACTTTCTACAATTACGACACGTCGAGCGTCCACTTTGACGGCTACGCGCTGCCGCTGGAGAAATTTACCGGCGGCGACGGCTCGGCCGAGTCACCCTATGTGATCAACACCGTAGGCGACCTGCAGCAGATCGGCAGCTATCCGTCGGCCCATTATGTGCTCGGCGACGACATCGATGCCTCGGGCTTCATCCTGAACCCGGTGTGCAAGGAATTCTCGGGTACACTCGACGGCAAGGGCCACAGCATCAGCAATCTCACGGTCAGCTCCAACACGACTGTAGTAGCGCTGTTCTCGACGATGAGATCCAACGCGGCGGTCAAGAACCTCACGTTCCACAATGCCGTCATCAGCATCAATCCCAAGAACTCCTTCGCCGCTCTCCTGACCCAGGACCTTAGCAACAACTCAACACTCGACAACGTCCATGTCTACGGGCTGAGCACGTTCAGCGAGACGAAAGATGTAGACCCGGACTTCGGCGGACTCTGCGTGCGCGCCACCCTGGGCTCAGTCATCAGCAATTCGTCGATCCACAATGCAGTGATCAACCTGCCGTCATCACAGGTAGGCGGCCTCGTAGGGACGATGTTCACCGGGTCGAAGGTGCTTGCCTCGGCTTTCGGCGGAACAATCAACGGCGGCATGACCCTCGGCGGCATCGTAGGCTCGACCTCGACCGGCGACGAAGTGATCAGCGACTGCCATGTCGACGCAGCTATTACCGGCCGCTCGATTATCGGCGGCATCGCAGGCTCCAACAGCCGCGCGACCATCACCCGCTGCTATGTCGAAGGTACCTTAGCGGCCAACGGCCCCGGCTGGAGCGGCCCCTGCGTGGGCGGTATTGCCGGCTCGCTTGACCCCGACTACAGCGATACCCCCGCGATGACCGCTGCCGAGGGCGAAACCGGCTCAGAGCCCGAAGTCAAGCCGGTTATCAGCAACAACTATGTGGCCCTGGAGTCAATCACCGGTTTTGAAGTGACTGCAGAGGAAGAATTTGCCAACCAGTATGCAACGATTCACCGCATCGTAGGCAAGTCGGCGATCAATACCGAAGGCACCGTCGAATATGACATGTCGAAGACCGACTGGTGGAACTACCCCATCATCATCCCGGCAGAGCCCGAGGCAGCGCTGGCCAACAACTATGCTGCCGAGAGCCTCGAAATCTGCAATGCAGCATTTGAGAACGCAGCCAACTCGGTCGAGGGCGCAAGCGTGTCCGAAGACAAGCTCGGCCACGAGTTCTTTGCCGGTCTCGGCTTTGAATTCGGCACAACGACTGAAAAGCCCTGGAACGAGCTTAACGAGTGGGATCCCGCGCTCTACTTCGAGCAGACGGCCTTCTTCCTCCCGGATGAGATCAATGTCACCGCCGGCGACGTGTTCAACGCCACCCTCGTGTTTGTTTCCCGCGAACCCCTCGACTTCGAGACAGTCATCGACGGCTTCACCTGCGACTCGTCGGACGAGTCAGTCGCCGTCATGACCGGCAACGCCACCTTCACGGCCAACCGCCTTACCATAGAATTCAGCTGCGAGGCGGCCGGCCAGGCAGTGGTCACCGCCGGCTCGCTCGGCTCGATGGCACGTCTGACAGTCAATGCAAGCCAGAGCGGCATCGCCGATGTCACGGCTCCCGCAGGCCCCGCCATCACATTTGACGGCAGCCGGGTGAACGCTCCCGCATGCTATATCGCGGTCTACACCGTGGGCGGCGCAGCGGTAGCTCAGGGAACAGACTCGGTCAATGTCGAGTCCCTCGCCCCGGGCATATATATCGCCACAGCGACCGACGGCAACAGCTTCACTTCTTCAATCAAGGTTGCGGTCTATTAAGCGTCACCGCACCAAGACGATAAAAAAATCCGCCTCCGGGCGGATTTTTTTGTTTACGGTTAAACTTTTTGTATCTTTGTGCTTTAGAATTATACTTACTTTAAAACATTACATACGACATGAAAATTACACACCTGATGGCGGCCCTGATAGCCGCAGCTCCCATAGCCGGGGCAGTCAACCCCGCAGGGGCCCCGACCGAGGATGAAGTTATCCTCCATGCCTGGTCGTGGTCCCTGGACACAATCGCAGCAAACATGGCCGACATTGCGGCCGCAGGATATCAATATGTGCAGACATCTCCCGTGCAGGCCTGCTATGTAGGCGATGGCGGCGGGATGGCGCTTTTCAGCGAGGAAGGCGATTCCGTGATGGGCAAGTGGTATTACTACTACCAGCCTACCGACTGGACCATAGGCAATTACATGCTCGGCACGAGGGATGATTTCAAGGCAATGTGTGACAGCGCATATGCCCATGGCGTGAAGGTTATCGTCGACGTGCTTCCCAACCACACGGCAATCGACCACACGGCCGTGCTGCCCGGGCTTGACAATGCCGTCGGCGGCCACGAGAATCTCTATCACGCCAACGGTTTCACGCCTATCAGAAATTACAACGACCGCATGGAGTGCACTACAGGCGAAATGGGCGGTCTCCCCGATGTCAACACCGAGAACCCCGATTTCCAGTATTATTATCTGCAGTATGTCAACGACCTGATTAACCTCGGGGCGCGCGGTTTCCGCTACGACACGGCCAAGCATATCGGCCTGCCGAGCGACCCGCTGGACCCGAAGGCAACGAGAAATAATTTCTGGGACGTGGCCACAGGCCGCGAAGGCGTCAAGGGCCTGTCGCTGCTGATGCCTGACAGCCTCTATATCTACGGCGAGGTGCTACAGGACCGCAATGTTCCCGAGAAGGGTTACGCTGAATACATGGACCTGACGGCAAGCGCCTATGGCCACGCGCTGCGCGACGCCCTGCGCGCCGGAGCTGTCAACGAAGATATCCTGACCAACTGGCACCACAGCATGTCGCCCGACCATCTGGTGACCTGGGTGGAAAGCCATGACACCTACTGCAACGCTCACGAGAGCGCTGACATGAGCGACGAGATGATGCGCATGGGCTGGGTGTTCCTGACGGCACGCCAGCACGGACGCCCTCTGTTCTACAGCCGACCTGCAGGCAGCACCCGCGAAAATTACTGGGGTAACAACCGCATCGGTGCCCGCGGCAACGATGAATTCAAGCACCCCGAGGTGGTAGCCGCCAATAAATTCCGCGCTGCGATGAGCGGACAGGCCGAGCAGATCTTCACTGACGCCGACGAGCATGCAGTTGAAATCTGCCGTGGCAACGCCGGTGCAGCGGTCATTAACTTCAGCAACGAAAGCGTGAAGGTGAAGATGCCCACCACGCTGCCCGACGGCAATTACACCGACGCGGTGAACAAAGCCGAGTTCAGCGTGAAAAAGGGCGTGCTGAAAGGGCAGCTCGCTCCGATGACATCCTATATTCTCTATGCCGAATAAACTTTAAGCGCTCCGCGCCAGCAGATTGCCTCCTGCGTCCTGAGACGCGGGAGGCAATCTTATTTTCGGGCCGGATTATTGCAGAATGAAAGTAAAAGCGGGCTGACAGAGATACTTCCCGCTGCAAAAGAATCAAAATGTCACGCGGCAAGCAGAAAAGCACGTTGTAGAACTATGTTATAAAACATAATGTTACAACATAGTCAATATTTAACGGTTTTTAACGTTATGGCAAATTTTAAGTATTCGAGGTGCCATGCTGCATTTCAAGGCGTCAAACGGCGATTCCTGATTAAAATTTTCCAGTATTTGATATAATATTGCTAAAATGTAAGGAAAGCCCGGGAAGAGAAGCCCGAGAGGGGGATATTGACAAATAAAAATTCATTAATTAACTTTGCATCGGAAATGAAACGACAACCTATGCTTTTTCATAGAAAATACTACACACGTCATAGTGGAATTTAATCAAAGATCTGGAATAGACATATTAATCTAACATTAAGTACACAGTATGTTTACAAAAAACGGATGGTCTGAGAAGATCGTCCGTTTTTTGTTTACATCATCATGGAGTCGTCGTGGACCCGGCTCGCGAGGTGCCTGATATCCGAGTCGGAGAGGAGGTCGACCGGTAGCAAAAGGATGTCGGAGGGAGAGGCACCGAAAACAATCTCGACAAAGCGAGGGGAACGCCTGACGGAGAGAAAGCGCTCATAGGGGACGGTTACGAGAGCGGCGCTTTCCTCGTCGAGCAAGGTGACGGAGGCGGCGCCAAGAAGGACGCTGTTGACGCGCGTGCGGGCCACGACGGCCGGCCGCGTGGCAGAGCCGAGGACGGCCGTGGTGATGACCATGGGGAAGACGACGAGCAGAAGCATGAAGCCCACGATGGAAAGCCGCAGGTCAAACAGGAGGCCGGCCGCGACGAGCAGGACGCCGGGAAGGAGGAGCCACCAGAGGCGCCAGGCAGTGCGCCGCGCTATGCGGGAAAGATAATCGGCACCCGTGACCGCCCGAGGGGCGGCGACGGGTGCCGATTCATTAAGAGGTTCGCGGTCCATCACTTGGCGGGGACAATGCCGTCGCGCTCGAGCAGAGCGTTGATTTCGGGATCGCGGCCGCGGAAACGGCGGTAGAGGACGGCGGGATCTTCGGTGCCACCTCGCTCGAGGATGTTATGACGGAAGCTGTCGGCCGTGGCGTGGTCAAAGATTCCGTTTTCCTTGAAGAGCGAGAAAGCGTCGGCGTCGAGGACCTCGGCCCACTTGTAGCTGTAGTAGCCGGCTGCGTAGCCGCCGGAGAAGATGTGGCTGAACTGGGGAGAAACCATCGCGCCGTCCTCGGGAGCGAAGATCTGGACTGTCTCGATGGCCGCATTTTCAAAAGCGACAGGATCGTCGACGGGGGCCTTGGCGGTGTGCCATGCCATGTCGAGGAAGCCAAACATGAGCTGGCGCATGCAGGCATAGGCGGCACCGTAGCGCGAGGAGGCGACGAGACGATCGATCAGCTCGGCAGGAATGGGCTCGCCGGTGACGTAATGGCGGGCGAAGCCGTCGAGGAATTCTTTCTCGGTGAGATAGTTTTCATTGAACTGGGAGGGGAGCTCGACGAAGTCGCGGCGCACTGCGGTGCCGGAGAGTGAAGCGTAGTTGGAGCGGGCGAGAAGGCCATGGAGGGCGTGGCCGAACTCGTGGAGGAATGTCTCAACCTCGTAGGGGGTGAGGAGCGAGGGCTTGTCGGCCGTGGGCTTGGTGAAGTTCATCACGATAGTGACGACGGGGCGGTGATCAACGCCATCAGCGTCGACATACTGGTCGCTGAAGCCGGTCATCCAGGCGCCGGGGCGCTTGCCGGAGCGGGGGAAGAAGTCGGTGTAGATCACGCCGATGA
>CAYVTB010000106.1:0-7314 GCA_964454365.1 uncultured Bacteroides sp.
AGGTTGTCCCAGTTGATCTGCGAGAAGCTCTGGTCGTTCTGCCACAGCCAGGTGTAAAACTCGCTCTGCTCGGTGGGCTGGTCCTCGCTGTCGAGATAGTAGGACGGCAGGTAGCGGTAGTAGGTGGGGTTGGGGTCGTTGGCCTTGTAGTACTGCAGGGCCGAGCGGTTGTAGTAGTTATAGGAAACGGCCAGGGCGGTGTTGACAGTAGTAGTGCCCTTGGAGTAAAGCCAGTTGAGCATGGCCGTGGGGTCGTAGGTCTCGGTCACGCGGGAAGCGCGTTTCTTGCCCTGGTACCAGCCCCAGTTGGGGTTGTAGAGGTTGTTGTCCATCAGGTCATAGACTTCCTGATAGGTGCCGGTGGCGGTTGCACGCTGGGTGGGGCCGCCCCAGGCGGTCAGCACCAGCTGATTGTTGGCGTTGAAATATTTCTCTATCGAGAAGAAGAGACCGCCCGAGTTGTAGAATGTACCCTCGATGACGCCTTCCTTGGCATAGCGGCCGATGGCGCTGGCGGTGAAGGCCCAGCCCTTGCTGTTGAGGCCGGTCGAGTAGGTTACCATAGCTCGCATAAGATAGTTGGAGTTGGTAAACGAGAGGGCGCCGTTGAAGCCGGGAGCATAGAGGTCGGTGGTGGTGTTGTAGTTGACCGTGCCGCCGATGTCGCCGAAGCCCACGTTGCTGGCCGTCAGACCGACGCTGGTGGTCTTGTTACGGAATGCGCGGGAAGTCATGCCCAGCAGTGACGAGAAGTTGAAGCGGCCGCGGATGAGGTCGTTCATCTGCACGCCGTTGATATAAACTGCCTGATACTGGCTGTCGTAACCGCGGTAGCGGAAGTACATGGGGCCGAAGTTATATGAAGCCGTGCTGTAGAAGATGTCGTCGTTGGCACCGGTGAGGGCGGCGATGCCCTGGGAATTCTCGTCTTCGTCCTCGAGGAGGGCTTCGTCAAAGATGAGGTCTTCCGAGTCGCCGTAGTAGTCGGCGGCGGTGTTAAGTTGGGGCTCGAGAGCCAGGCGTCCAAGATCTTGGTTGCCATTATCGATTTTAATGTCGATGCCCAGTGACGAATACCCGTCGCAGGTAATCACCAGATAGTCCTCGCCGGCGGGTGCCTGCAGGCGGAAATCGCCGTTGAAGCCCGTCATCGCCGTGCCACCCCCGGCTTGAAGCGTGATATACGCTCCGCTCACAGGGCTGCCGGTATTACTGTTGACCACGATACCGGTGACGGTCGAGGTCTGTGCCATCATCGGCACGATGGCCGACATCAGCGCGATTAGAAACAGCTTAAGTCTCATGCGGATTTAATTATTGGTATTTAAAGATTTAATAGTTTTATTAACATGTCAGGCAGATGAAATGCAGTGGCCTCCCGGGGGACGCCACTGTTTTCAAGGCTCAAAAATACATAATATATGTGGGTCAGCAAAGGGATCTTTAACCTTTTTACACTTTTTTAACGGTGTTAACAACCCTTTATTTGAGCTTTCACCCGGATGGTCGACACGCAATTATTTTTCTTGTCTCAGTTGCACTTTATTTGCAAAAAATATCGTAACTTTGAGCCGCATATTTTTACCAACGAAAACTGCCTTAGCAAACGAGCCATGTTAAAAAAACTTCTTGTCGGCGCCCTGATTTTAATCGCCTCTGTCCCTGTTATTCAGGCCCAAGGTGGCATGCAGGCCGCAGGCATCGCTTTCTACAACCTCGAAAATCTTTTTGACACCATTCCCAACAACCCTCTGGGCCGCGATCTCGAGTACACCCCCGGCGGCCAGAACAAGTGGGATTCACGCAAATACAACAACAAGCTGCACAATCTGGCCTATGCCATCTCGCAGATGACCACCAAGACTACTCCCCACGGCCCCGCCATTATCGGCGTGAGCGAGGTGGAGAACCGCGGTGTCCTCGAGGATCTCGTTTCACAGCCCGAGCTCAAGCCTTGGAATCTCCAGATCTGTCACCACGACTCGCCCGACCGCCGCGGTATCGACGTGGGCCTGCTCTACAATCCCCGCTATTTTTCGGTTGAAAACGTCACCAACCATCGCCTGACTGCCATATCATTTGCCACCCGCGACCAGATGTGTGTCGTAGGCAAGCTCCTGGGCCAGCGCATCGCCATCATCGTCAACCACTGGCCTTCGCGCCTCGGCGGCCAGGAACAGTCGTCGCCCAACCGCGAAGCCGCCGCAGCCCTCTGCCGCGAAATCGCCGACTCGCTCTGGAACGTCGACCCCAACATGGGCGTCATCATCATGGGTGACCTTAACGACGATCCTCAGGACAAGTCCTGCGCCAAGGTGCTCGGCGCCAAGAAAAAGCCCGGCGACGCTGCTCCCCACGGTTTCTATAACCCCTTCTGGAAGGTGCTTGACGACGGTATCGGCACGCTCGCCTACAAGAGCTCCTGGAACCTCTTCGACCAGATTATCATCTCGGGCAACCTTGTCAACGACACCAAGGAAACCGACTGGCACTTCTATCGTCCCATAGTCCACAACCACGAATTCCTGCGCGATACCGAGGGCAACCGCCAGGGCTACCCCCTGCGCACATTTGCCTCGGGTTCATATCTCAACGGTTACAGCGACCACTTCCCCACGGAGATTCTCCTCGTAAGAAAAGTCAAAAAATAATTTCTAACCAATTTAATTCATTTTAATTTAACCCTATGAAGAAACTTTTACTTTCACTCGCAGTAGTGCTGGGAATGTCTTCTGTAGCTTCAGCTGTTGAAGTTGCTCTTCCCGGTGCTGACAAAACTTGGCAGGACTACGAATGGACACAATCAGGTTCTGATTTTGTTGGAGTGGTTGAGAATTACACGCTCTCTCTCAACAAGAATACCTCAACTTCTAATCTCGTGTCACCCGACCAATATTCAATACGCGTATATGCCGGTGCAAATCTGACAGTAACTGCTCCCGAAGGTATTACATTCACCAAGGTTACCGTTAAAATCAACTCGACCGGTAATAAGGCAACTGCAGCTACCGCCTCGACCGGTTGGACTGTCAGTGACTTTGAAAACGGTGTTTTCACAATGACAGCTGCCACTCCCCAGTCAACCATCACATTTGACGGTGCCGGCAAGCAGCTCCGCGTCGGGTCCATGGTAATCGAGGCCAGCGGCGAAGGCGGGACTCCCGTTGTTCCCCCCACTCCTCCCACACCCGATGTTACTGAAGTCGCCAACATCGCAGCCATGATGGCCCTCGACAAGGACACCAAGGTTAAATTTACCTCGCCCGTGACCGTTCTGTGGCAGCATGACAATTACACCTACATCCACGATAATAGCGGTAACACTCTCGTCTTTGGTAACCTCAGCAACGAGTATACCAACGGCATGACCATCCCCGCAGGTATCGAAGGTACAATCGGTGAATACAATGGTCTCAAGCAGCTCGTTCCCGAAGTCAGCACTTTTGCTGCAGGCACTGCCGGCGCAGCTGTTGAACCCGAAGTTCTCCAGGTCGAAGAAGTTGCTGCCGACCTCGCTTATGCTTACGTTAAATTTGTCGGTGTTGAAATCTCAGGCTCTGCCCGCAGCTTTACAATGACCGATGCTTCAGGTTCAGTTACACTCTATCAGCAGTGGACCAATATTGAAGTTCCTACCGGTAGCAATCTCAATGTTGTCGGTTTCATTGGCCTCTACAAGGGCAATGCACAGGTTCTCTGCGCTGAGGTTACCACCGCAACCGGTCAGGAAGTAGTAGCTGCTCCTACCTTCTCTGTAGCTGCCGGTGCAGTTCCCGCAGGTACTGAAGTTGCTATCTCTTGCGCTACTGAAGGCGCTACCATCTACTACACCGTAGACGGCACCACCCCCACCGCTGCTTCTGCAGTTTACAGCGCTCCCGTTGTTATCAACGAGGCTCTTACCCTCCAGGCTATCGCCGTTAAGGAAGGTATGGACGATTCCAATGTCGCTACTGCTGTATACACCATCAAGGCTGTCACGCCCGTAACTGGCACAACCGCTGAATTCAACTTCGCCGATCCCTCTACTCTCGATCCCGCTTATGCTCTCGATGGTGAAGGCTTCAAAGCCGACGGTACCACCGGTAACAGCTACTATGATCTTACCGGCGTAGTATTCACCTCCAACGGTATTGAATTAATCAATGTTTCCACCGGTACAGCTCCCCGTCTCTACTATCAGGGTTCTTCAGCAGCATGGTCATACCGTTTCTACAAGAAATCGGAAACTACAATCTCCTGCCAGACAGGTTACAAGATTACTGCTGTTGAATTTGCAACCCAGACTTCATCTCACGCTACCGCACTCGGAAAGTGTACTTTCAGCGAAGGTGAACTCGTAGGAAACGAACTTACAATAGCCGAGGATAAGACCGTTACCTCTATCGTTATCTCTAACGTAGACGCAGGTACCGTAGGTCTTACCGGTATCACCGTTACCTTCGAAGGCATCAGCGGCATCGCTGACGTTGAAATCAACGAAAACGCTCCTGTTGAATTCTTCAACCTCCAGGGCGTGCGCGTACAGGGCGACCTCACCCCCGGCCTCTACATCCGTCGCCAGGGCAACAACGCCACCAAGGTTCTCGTGAAATAATCACCTCCCTGCATAACTTGTGAAAATCCCCGCTGCATCCCGCAGCGGGGATTTTTATTATCATTTTTATTGTCACGAGCGGCGCTGTTTCGTTTTGCCGTTTAGGGGAGATTTGTTAACTTTGCACCTTGAAAACACTTAGCTATTATGAACATCTCCTATAAATGGCTTAAAGAATATCTTGACTTTAAGCTCGACCCCGAGCAGGTGGCCGAGGCTCTCACCTCCATAGGCCTCGAAACCGGCGCGGTTGAAAAAGTGGAATCAATCAAGGGTGGCCTGCGCGGAATAGTCGTGGGCAAGGTTCTGACTTGTGTCGAACACCCCGACAGCGATCACCTGCACATCACCACCGTTGACCTGGGCGACGGACAGCCCACCCAGATTGTCTGCGGCGCTCCCAATGTCGCAGCCGGCCAGACGGTTATCGTCGCAACCGTGGGCACAACCCTCTATGACGGTGATAACGAGTTTAAGATCAAGAAATCCAAGATACGCGGCGTTGAATCCTTCGGTATGATCTGCGCCGAGGACGAGATAGGCGTCGGCACGTCCCACGACGGCATCATGGTCATCGAGGACAGTGTCCCCGCCGGCACTCCTGCCGCCGAGTACTTCAAGCTCACCGACGATTATATCCTTGAAGTCGACCTCACCCCCAACCGCATCGACGCCGCTTCCCACTACGGCGTGGCCCGCGACCTGGCGGCCTATCTTGACTGCCACGTTGCCGACGCTCCGGCACTGAAACATCCCTCGGCTGCCGGATTCAAGGTCGACGATGACAAGGCCAAGGCGGTAGAAGTGACGGTAGAAGCTCCGGAGGCCTGCACGCGCTACTGCGGCGTGACAATCGACGGTGTCAAGGTTGCCGAGAGCCCCGAGTGGCTTCGCGACCGCCTGTCGGCCATCGGGCTGCGTCCCATCAATAACGTGGTCGATATCACCAATTATATTCTCCACGCTTTCGGGCAGCCCCTGCATGCCTTTGACCGCGCCCACATCAAGGGCGACCGAGTCGTTGTCAAGAAATGCGAGCCCGTCAAGTTTGTGACCCTCGACGGCGTCGAGCGCACTCTCGACCCCGCTGATCTGATGATCTGCAACGTCGACGAGCCCATGTGTATTGCCGGTGTGTTCGGCGGTCTCGGTTCGGGCGTTACTGAAAAAACCACGTCGGTCTTTCTCGAGAGCGCTTGCTTCAACCCCACCTCGGTACGCAAGACAGCGCGTCGCCACGGCCTCTCGACCGATGCCTCTTTCCGCTTCGAGCGCGGTGTCGATCCCAACGGCTCCCTCGAAATACTGAAGATAGCCGCCATGATGATTAAGGAAATCGCCGGCGGCACAATCATAGGCCCTGTTGTCGACATCTACCCCGATCCCGTACTTCCCGCAAGCGTGAATCTCGGCTATGACGACATCACCCGCCTTCTCGGCTGCGAAATTCCCCGCGAGAAGGTTGACGGTATCCTCAAGTCACTTGAAATCAAGGTTACGGCCCGCGAAGGCGAGGCAATGACACTTGCCGTGCCCACCTATCGCGTCGATGTCACCCGCCCCTGCGACGTGATCGAGGATATCCTGCGCATCTACGGTTACAACAATGTGCCCATCCCCCGCTCGCTCCATGCTTCGGTATCGTTCAAGACACCTACCGACGCTGCCGACGACCTGCGCCGCCTGCTGGCCAATTGCCTCACCGGTGCCGGATGGACTGAAATACTCAACAATTCCCTCACCGCCAAGGCCTATTACGAGCCCCTGACGACTTATCCCGCCGAGGGTTGCGTGGAACTGCTCAACCCCTTGAGCCAGGACCTCAACGTGATGCGTCGCACCCTGCTTTTCGGCGGTCTTGAGACACTCGCCCACAACATCAACCGCCGGTCGGCCTCCCTTGCGATGTATGAGACCGGTAATGTATACAGCCGCCGTCCCGACGTTGAAATCACCGATGCCACCCCGCTGAAGCCCTTCACCGAGGGTGCACGCCTGGCCCTGTGGCTCACCGGCGACCGCCGCCCCGCCTCCTGGGCTCGCCCGGCCGAGGAAACCCTTTTCTATGACCTCAAGGCAGCCGTCGGGCTCGTACTTGCCCGCACAGGTCTCGACAGCCGCCGCTATGTGGTCAAGGAATTTGACGGCGAGAAAGATATTTACTCCAATGCGTTGGTAATCGAGACCCGCAACGGTGGCCGTCTCGGTACCATGGGCATCCTGGCACCCGACATCCTGCGCCGCGCCGACATCAAGCAGCCGGTCTACTATGCCGAGCTCGACTTTGATGCGCTCACCGCAGAGGCCGCCCGCTCCATCACCACATTCTCGCCGCTGCCCAAGACCCAGGACGTCAAGCGCGACCTTTCGCTGCTCATCGACAAGAGCGTGACGATGGACGCCATCGACAAGGTTGTGCGCCAGAGCGAGCGCAAGCTCTTGCGCGACGTTGCTCTCTTTGATGTCTACGAGGGCAAGGGCCTCCCCGAAGGCAAGAAATCCTATGCGATTTCGATCACCCTGCGCGACGACGAAAAGACCCTTAACGACAAGGCAGTCGACGCCGTGATGAACAAGGTTATCGCCAACCTGCGCAAACAGCTTGGCGCCGAACTCAGATAAACAATAAAATAACAATAATATATAGTAAAAATACCACCATGGGAAGAGCATTTGAATACCGCAAAGCCCGCAAGCTCAAGCGCTGGGGCAACATG
>CAYVTB010000107.1:0-2553 GCA_964454365.1 uncultured Bacteroides sp.
CTTCAAAAGAGCCTTCGTCGAGGAGTTGGGCGATGCGCTCGCGGGCAGTGTACTTGCCGCGCTCGTGCTGCTTCTCGATGGCTTTTTCGCCGCCGCCGATGCGGGCTTCGTTGCGGAGCTCGATGAGCTCTTTTACTTTTTCGAGTTGATTGCTCATTATAATATAGATAAGCGTGATTGATTAATTACTTGTTGGGATCTTCGCAGAGCTCGATGAGAGTACCTACGGTCGACTTGGGGTGGAGGAAGGCGATATTGAGGCCTTCGGCACCGCGACGGGGAGCCTTGTCGATGAGACGGCAACCTTTTTCCTCTACTTCGTTGAGAGCGTTCTGAACGCCGTCGGCGATAGCGAATGCCATGTGCTGGATGCCGCCGCGGCCGCCGTTATTGGCGATGAATTTGCTGATTGCGCTCTCGGGAGCCGTGCCCTCGAGGAGCTCTATCTTGGTCTGGCCCACCTTGAAGAAGGCGGTCTTTACTTTCTGGTCAGCAACCTCCTCGATGGCGGTGCACTTCAGGCCCAGGATGTTTTCATAGAAAGGAATAGCTTCCTCGAGAGAGGGAACGGCAATGCCGATGTGTTCGATATGGGAAATTTCCATAGCTTGTTGGTTTATAATTGGTAAAATGTTTCTGTCCGTTATATAATCAATGTGACGGGCACACTTGGGTGCAAAGGTAGAAAAAATCTTTTACATGGCAAAGCATTTTTAACAACCTTACCATCCCTGAAGGGCATTACAGTCGCAAAAAATCGCTTCCGGGGCCACATCGGTTAGCTTATTGTATGAAAAGTGTTAAAAAAGTCTTCCGGCGACGATTTTTCTTTGTGATGTCGCGACTTTTTTCTAATTTTGCATCTGATATCACCAAAAATAATTTTCAATACTTTTAAAACCACTTGCCTATTGCAACACATCTACTCTAAATTTTAAGAATAGACAGTAAAATGCAAATTTTAGCACAACTCTCCGACGACAAGTTGGTGCAATCTTATGCTAACGGCAACAATGAGGCTTTCGATACACTCCTTGAACGGTATCAAGGTCGACTTCTCGGCTATATCATGCAACTGACGGGCAACCGCCAGCTCAGCGAAGACATCTTCCAGGAGGCCTTCGTGAAGGCAATCATGACTATCAAGCAGGGCAACTACACGGAAACCGGCAAATTCGGCGCCTGGATTTCGCGCATCGCCCGCAACCTTGTCATCGACCACTTCCGCCAGGAAAAGAGCGAGCCGACCGTCTCTACCGACGACGGCGAAATCGATATCCTCAACCGCAAGGAACTCAGCGACGATACTATCGAAGACGATATTATCGACCTCCAGATCCGCGACGATGTGCGCCGCCTCATCCGTGAGCTTCCGGACACTCAGCGCCAGGTGTTGGTGATGCGCTACTACCGCAACCTGAGTTTCAAAGAGATTGCAGAGAAAACCAACGTCAGCATCAATACGGCCTTAGGCCGCATGAGATATGCGATACTTAACATGCGCCGCATGGCGCGCGAACGCAATATAGTGCTCAGCCGCTGAGGCACGGCACTATCCACTCTCCCCATTGACGACGGCCGCCCCTTCCCGGGTGGCCGTCGCTGTTTATGTTAATTTATAGAATAATAACATCCGGGCAACCCGCCCTTCCGGCTTTTTTGCTTAACTTTGCACCTGAAGGATTATGCCCTTCCGGTACATATCTTCTAATTTATTATGCTTGACCGAGTTGGACAATACATAGTCAACGTGGCCGACTTTCTCTGCGGCTACCCGCTGTTCTTCCTCCTGATCGGAGGAGGCCTCTACCTGTTCATTACCTCGGGAATGGTGTCGCTCAGGCGGCTGCCGGCCGCGCTGAAGGAGTTGCGCCGCAAAAACGACGCGCGCAACGGCCAGATATCTTCCGTGCAGGCGCTTGCCTCGGTCATCGCCGCCACGGTAGGTCTCGGAAATATAGCGGGCGTGGCGATCGCCCTCGTGATGGGCGGCCCGGGCGCCATCTTCTGGATGTGGGTAAGTGCCCTTGTAGGCATGGCTACCAAGTACCACGAAGGCGTCCTGGCCATCATGTACAAAGGCAAGGATGACAAGGGAGCGCCCCAGGGCGGCCCCATGCATATAATCGAGCAGGGGCTCGGACCCCGGTGGACACCGTTGGCCAAATTCTTTGCCATCGCGGGCCTGTTCGGAACACTGTGCATCATGAACGCCAACCAGCTCACGGAGGCTTTCATGACCACCTTCTCGACACCCGAGGGAGTAGCCTCGTCAAGCTTTCTGAGCGGCGTAGGCTCCGTGACCGGGCTCGACAACGTCCATGCCTACAAACTTCTTTTCGGCCTCGCAGTGGCTGCGGTTGTAGCCGTGGTGATTCTCGGGGGCATCCGGCGCATTGCCAACGTCGCCTCCGTGATGGTACCCTTCATGGTGGGCATCTACTTTGTGATGGTGCTCTATATCATTCTCACGCGACTTGGCGACGTTCCCGGCGTTTTCACGAGCATCGTGAGGGAAGCTTTCAACTGGCGCGCGGGATTCGGAGCCCTGGC
>CAYVTB010000107.1:2653-7277 GCA_964454365.1 uncultured Bacteroides sp.
TATGGCGAATACCTGCTGATGTTTATTGTCGCGTGCTTCGCGCTCTCCTCGATGTTCTCCTATTCCTTTTACGGGTCTACCTGTGCCTCATACCTTTTCGGCAGCAAGCGCGCCCGGTTCTATGCCTACTTTTTCCTGGCTACAATGGTAATCTTTGCCGTGGTGCCTCTGGAAGCGGCCGTCGGCATGTGTGACCTGTTCTACGCCCTGATGGCTATACCGACGATGATTGCGATACTGATGTTGTCAAGGCGTGTGCGTCGCGCGACGTCCGACTTTTTCAAGCGCGACACCGACACGGCACCCGACACCGATAAATAACTTTCATAAGATACTTCTATGCTTGGCTTTATCACCTGGGACGTCAATCCCGAAATAATCTCCTGGCCTATTTCCGTGCGGTGGTACGGACTGATGTTTGCCGTCGGTTTCTGGCTGGGTTTCAATATCGTGGCGCGAATGTTCAAGCGCGAGGGCGCTCCCGAGCGTTGGCTCGGCATCCTGCTGCTGTGGGTTGCCGCCGGAACGATTATCGGCGCTCGCCTGGGACATGTATTCTTTTATCAATGGGACTATTACTCCCAGCATCCGGTCGAGATCCTATATACATGGGAAGGTGGTCTGGCAAGCCACGGCGGAGCCATCGGCGTGATTTTAGGCGTGATATGTTTCTCGATTTTCACGTCTCACCGCAACCCGCTGTGGACATTTGACCGCCTGGTGGTGGCGATTGCGCTCGTCGGAGGTCTCATCCGCGTGGGCAATCTGATGAACTCCGAAATTTTCGGCCACGCGACCACTCTGCCCTGGGGATTCAAATTCGTTCGCTCGAGCGAGTGGCACTACATGTATGAGGGGCTCGCCTGCCATCCTACCCAGATTTATGAAGCTCTTTGCTATTTTGCGCTCTTCGCCCTGCTGATGTGGCTCTACTGGAAGAAAAATGCCGGTGAACGCCCGGGGCTCATCTTCGGGACTTTCCTTGTAGGCATCTTCCTGCCCCGCTTCTTTATCGAGTTTATCAAAAATGACCAGGTGGCTTTCGAGGCTACGATGACTCTCAACATGGGCCAGTGGCTCAGCATTCCCTTTGTCCTGGCAGGTATCGGTCTCATTATCTATGCCCTCACCCACAAACGCATAGAATATAAATATCCCAACCGCTTTGCCGATGAAAAACGACCGGCATCGGCTCATAAAAAATAATTCAGCTCTATGGCGGCTCTAAATTGGAGACAGAAGCTGAAGCCCTGGCTGTTGCCTATCGCCATGCTCACGGGAATGCTGTTCCACTCGGCGATTGACAGCGTCCAGTTTCTGGCACCCTGGCTTATCTTTGCCATGCTGCTCATCACCTTTTGCCGCATAAGGCCCTCGGAATTCCGCATCGGGAAACTCACATGGGCTGTGGTTATGGTGCAGATTATCGGAGCAGTGGTCGTCTTCTTCGGACTGAAACCCTTTGGAGATGATATCGCCGGGGGTGGCATGATATGTGTGCTATGTCCTACAGCCACGGCAGCTCCGGTAATCACGGCGATGCTCGGCGGTAGCATAGCCCTGCTGGTTTCAGTCTCCGTTCTGTCCAACCTGGCTGCTGCCATCTTTGCGCCGGCGTTTTTTGCGATGCTCGACTCGGCCGCGGCGGCACATATATCATTCGGCACAGCTTTCATCACGATTCTCTCCAAGGTGGGACCGCTGATTCTCGGCCCTATGGCTGTGGCGATAATCCTCATGTACACCGCGCCGAGGGTTCACGATGCCATCGCTTCCCGGCAGTCGCTTTCGTTTTACCTGTGGGCTGTGTCACTGATCATTGTCGTGGGCCGTGCTGTTTCATTCGCAATGAGCGAGCCTGCCGACCGTATTCCCGAAATGATTGCTCTTGCCGTCGTGGCGGGACTGCTATGCCTGCTGCAATTTTACATAGGCCACCGCATAGGGCTACGCTACGGCGATGCCGTCGCGGGAACCCAGGGCCTGGGACAGAAGAACACGGTGCTGGCCGTGTGGATGGCCGTCACCTACCTCAACCCCATCTGCTCTATAGCTCCGGCTGCCTATATCCTGTGGCAAAATACCGTCAACTCGCTGCAATTGTATTTCAAAAGCAAGAGGGACGCAACAAAAATCGTGAAAACCTGAGCGCGAGGGGCGAACATATTTAGCCTTGGCAGCGTTAAAAAATGTATAAGAATATTTACCGTGTCAATGAACAGCATGTTTGAAACACTCATGGGTTTGCCGCTCTTTAAGGGCGTCAGCGTGGAGCGTATGGAAAAAACCGTAGGCACCAGCAAGTTTCATTTCCTTAAATATCCGGGCGAGACTGTGATTTATAATGCCGGCGACCCCTGTACCGACGTTACATTTATACTCACCGGGACGGTCGAGGCAGTGGTTTCCAATCCCGGGGGACGCTTCTCCGTGAGATACTATCTTGACGCTCTTGACGTGATCTCGCCCGATTTCCTTTTCGGGCGTCACACCTCTTTCCCCGCCACAATAACGGCTGCAGACACGGTGTCGATACTGCGTATTCCCAAAAACGATTACATCAATATCCTCAACAGCGACAAGGTCTTCCTATTCAACTATCTCAACCTCCTGTCGGTCAATGCCCAGAAAGCCATGGAAGGGATTCTCGCCGTGTCGACCGGCAATATTCCCGAGCGCATAGCCTACTGGATCAGCGCCCTGACACAGCCACGCTCCTACTCTATAGTACTCGAGTGCAAGAGCCGCGACCTTTCGGCACTGTTCGGCGTGCCGCTGTCATTTCTCAAGTCGGCTCTTGAATCCATGCGACAGCAGGGTCTCATAGAATATTCGCCTACGAGTATAAGAGTCAATGACCGCAGCGCTCTGCTTTCCCTGCTTCACAATCATTCAGAATCTACCGAAGACTGACACAGCGATAAAATTAATTGCCGGCGTTACTTCTCCCGAGGTAACGCCGGCAATTTGTTCTACAAAGTCTGAAACAATCTTTTTTACACAGTAATTTTACCTGTTCATATGGCAAAATTACTATCTCCCGTCTCCGCTGCATAACGCGTAAAGCGTCTTTACTCCCGGATATAAATCCCATCAAGTGTTATCTGATTGTGTTTCGGTAAATTGATTATTATAAAATATAAGAATAATTATTGCAAAATCTAAGGCTGTTTTCAAAAATATTAGCTACCTTTGCGACACAAAGTCATCCTTGTCTGCCATTTTTTGCCGTGAAAAGATTATTGTCCATAATAACGACCTTAGTGTTGTGCATCTCCGCGCATGCCGTTGACCGCCCTGCGCAGCTGACAGCGGCCATAGACTCTCTTGACGCGGTGATCGAGCAGCGGCAACAGTTCAGGGAGCAAAAGACTAAGGTGCTCGATTCACTGAAGGCACGACTTTCATTCACGAGTGGATTGAGCAGAGTCGGGCTCCTGCGCGATATATCATTGGTTTATAATGATATCGACGTAGACTCGGCTTTCAAATACCTCTTTGAGGGTTACAACCTCGCTCGCAAGCTCGGAGATAAGCGCATGCGCGAGATGTCACAGATCGACTACGCGTGGCTCCTGAACCGCACGATGCTTTTCAGCGACGCGATAGCAACGCTTGACTCCATTGATCCGCAGGACCTTGATCCCCGCGGGCGCATACATTACTATTCCACCCTCGGCCGTTCCAACATGAACGCAGCCGAGCGCCATCGCGGGCCCGAGGTCCGTCACAGGCTGCGGGAAAACGCCTGCGTGGCATTCGACTCACTTAACCATTATTTTCCCTCGGGCTCTCTTGAGCACAGACTCACGGAAGCACAGATTGATTATCTTAAAGACAACCTCACGATGGGAGCCGGCGAGCTCAACGACATTCTTGAGGAAATCACCCCGCAACATCCTGCCTATGCGATAGTTACCGGAATGCTTGCAGGCTATTACAAGGATAAGGAGCAAAAGCGCGACAACTACCTTTACTACCTCACCCTATCGGCTATTCACGATGTCCACACAGCCAACGGAGAGCCCCAGTCGCTTGTCACTCTCGCAGGTGAACTCTCGGGCGACGGCGAGACCGACCGTGCATACAAATATCTGATGGCCGCTGCAGAGACGCTGATCAGTTCAAAGTCGGCATTGCTCGGCACCACCCTGCTGCAGCCTCTGACAATTGTAAACAACAGGATGCGCGAGAAAGAAGCCCGTTCGCGCAAAAATTTCACATGGCTGCTTATTTCTCTGTCGCTGCTTGTTGTTATCGCCATCGGCGTGATGCTCTACGAACGCAACCGGCGACGAAACCTGAAACTGCGCGAGACGCGTCTCCGCGAGGCGGTAGCTACACGCAACCAATATATAAACCAGCTGCTTGAAGTGTGTGCCGTCTACGTCGAAGGTCTGGAGGACTTCAATCGCCTTGTAGGCCGCAAACTCAAGACCGGGCAGAGCAAGGATCTCTATCAGATGATTGAAAGCGGAAAGATTATCCAGGAGCAGACCGAGCGCTTCTTCACTGTCTTTGACGCCGCGGTAATAAAGATATTCCCGACTTTCACCGAGGATATCAATTCCCTGCTGCAGCCCGACAAGCAGATTGCGCCGGTAGCACCCGACAAGCTCACGCC
>CAYVTB010000108.1:0-7260 GCA_964454365.1 uncultured Bacteroides sp.
CCGGGACCCACAGCTTAGAAGGCTGTTGCTCTATCCAGCTGAGCTACCAGACCGTCAGCTATCGGTGCTCTTGGCACCTAAGCGACTGCAAAGTTACACTTTCTAAGCGTCTCTACCAAAAAAAATTGAAAAATTGCGCTCGGACGGCACTATTGTGTCGGGGATTTTTACTACCTTTGTCGCAAGAACTCAATTATAATCACCAATACGCAAAATGGAAGTAGAAGGTAAAGTAATAGCCGACCTGGGCGAGCGCTCGGGTACATCCAAGGCCGGTAACGCCTGGAAAGTAAGAGAATATGTACTGGAGACCAAGGATAG
Source organism: uncultured Bacteroides sp. (assembly GCA_964454365.1). GTDB lineage: Bacteria > Bacteroidota > Bacteroidia > Bacteroidales > Muribaculaceae > CAG-873. The sequence goes on from CAYVTB010000108.1 coordinate 322, forward strand.
TTTTCCCCGCAAGATAGCTTTTGACTTTTTTGGCGACCGTGCCGATCAGTATCCTCTGCACATAGGCGATGAAATCCGCCTGAGCTTCGATATCGAGAGCCGTGAATATCAGGGCCGCTGGTTCACCAGTATCCGCGGCTGGAAGAGCGAGCCTCTGACGGCCGCCGCTCCCTCGGCACCGACTCCCGGCGCAGTTCCTCCTCCCCCGATGGTTGAACCTGCCAACGGTGAAGATCTCCCCTTCTGAAAAAATAACTTATAATGCCGGCGATTCCCTGCCACCCAAGCCGCGGAATCGCCGGTGACTTTTTTGTGCAACCCGTGCCCTCTTGGGCGTTTGATAAAGTTTTTGTAACTTTGTTGCCGATAAAATTTTAACTCTTGTGGAAACTAAATATATCTTTGTCACAGGCGGCGTAGTGTCGTCCCTTGGAAAGGGGATCATCTCGGCCTCGCTCGCCTGTCTCCTCAAGGCCCGCGGCTACCGCGTTACTATCCAGAAGTTTGACCCTTATATCAATATCGACCCGGGGACGCTCAATCCTTATGAGCACGGCGAATGTTATGTCACGGTCGACGGCCATGAAGCCGATCTCGACCTGGGCCACTACGAGCGCTTTACCGACATACAGACCACCCGCGCCAACAATGTCACCACCGGCCGCATCTATCAGAGCGTGATCGACAAGGAGCGCCGCGGTGATTATCTGGGCAAGACGGTGCAGATCGTCCCTCACATCACCGACGAAATCAAGCGCGCGGTGAAGGCCCTGGGCAACACCGGCAATTTTGACTTCATCATCACGGAAATTGGCGGCGTGGTTGGCGACATCGAGTCGCTGCCGTTCCTGGAGGCCGTGCGTCAGCTGCGCTGGGAGCTGGGCGACAACAGCCTGTGTATTCATCTCACTTATGTGCCTTATATCGCAGCAGCCAAGGAGCTCAAGACCAAGCCCACGCAGCACTCGGTGAAGAAGCTGCAGGAGCTGGGTATCCAGCCCGATGTCCTGGTACTACGCACGGAGCACAATATTTCGCCCGAGATGCGACGCAAGATAGCATTGTTCTGCAACGTTGCGCCGGACGCCGTGGTGCAGTCGATCGATGCCGACACGATCTACCGCGTGCCCCTGAACATGCACGGGCAGCATCTCGACGAGATTGTCCTGCGCAAGACCCACACCCCCATCGAAGGCGAGCCCCACATGGCTCCCTGGATGAATTTCCTCGAGAAGATGGACAAGGCCACGGAAACGGTGACGATAGGTCTCGTAGGTAAATATGTCGAGCTGCAGGACGCTTACAAGTCTATTAATGAGTCGCTTTTCCAGGCGGCTACTTATGACGACCATCGTCTCAAGCTGGTCTATATCCACTCGGAAAAACTCAACGAGGCCAACGTGCAGGAGAAGCTGGGCGATCTTGACGGCGTGATTATAGCGCCCGGATTCGGACAGCGCGGCATCGAGGGCAAATTTGTCGCATTAAAGTATTGCCGCGAGCACGATATCCCGACCTTCGGCATCTGTCTCGGCATGCAGTGCATGGTCATCGAATTTGCCCGCAATGTCTTAGGGCTGACCGAGGCCAATTCCACGGAAATGAATCCCTCGACTCCCGACAATGTCATCGACCTGATGGAAGAGCAGAAAAGCATTTCCAATATGGGCGGCACCATGCGCCTGGGAGCCTATGAATGTCGTCTGGCACCCGGCAGCAAGGCCGCCGAGGCCTACGGGTCAACGACCGTCAGCGAGCGTCACCGCCACCGCTTCGAGTTCAACAATGACTATCGCGAGGCATTCGAGAAGGCAGGCATGGCCTGCGTGGGCGAGAATCCCAAGACTCATCTTGTGGAAGTGGTCGAAATTCCGGGCAAGCGCTGGTTTGTCGGTACACAGTACCATCCCGAGTATTCCTCGACCGTTCTCTCCCCCAATCCTCTGTTTATATCCTTTGTAAAGGCCGCCATCGACTACAAGCACTCCCGCGGCCAGTAAGCTTTATCGTAACACCATCATTATCAAATATTTCAAATGGATAAGAATACACTCTGGGGCTTGATTCTCATGGGAGCCATCTTCTTTGGCTTCATGTACTGCAACAAGCCGGCACAGCAGGCCAATCAACAGGCAGCCACCGAGACGGCGGTTGCACAGCCCGCTGAAAGCGCACTCGCGACCGACTCTCTCGACAAGAGCGCCGAGCAGGCCCTTGCGCAGGCAGTCAGGAGCATCGGCGCGGCTGCCGAGGGCGGCAATTATGTGCTGAGCAACGAGACCTTTGACCTGCGTCTCGACTCGACGACTGTCGCCGGCCACGTTATCGTGGGCTCCGACACGGTTAACATCGCCTCGCTACGTTCACTGAACACCAAACTCAATCCCGACACCCGTCGCCGGGCTCTCCAGGAGGTTTCCGACCTGGTCGCCAAGGTGCAGAAGTACCGCTCGTTTGCCCGCTGCCTTGCAGGCGAAAACACGGTTACTGTTCTTGAAAACAACAAAATCAAGCTGTCGATAGCCTCTCGCGGCGGCATGATCGCAGCTGCTACTCTGAAGGACTACACCTCGGAAGTGGGCGACACCGTGGCTCCCCTCGAGCTGTTCCAGGGCAAAACCGACGGCTACAGCTTCATCATGCAGACCGAGGACAACCGCCTCGATACCCGCGAATTCAACTTCGTGCCGGTCGTCGAGAGCGACACATCGGTGATGATGACTCTTGAACTTTCGGACGGCGCTACCTGGGGTATCCGCTACACCCTGGCACCGGATTCTTATGTCGTAGGCATGGAGATCGTGCAGAAGGGTGTCGACCGCGTGCTTCCCCTGTCAACTGCCACCATCGACATGCAGTGGCATCAGACAATGGCCCGCAACGAGAAAGGCCGCACTTTCGAGAAACGCAACTCGGCCATCTACTATAAATATGTAGGCGACGGCCCCGAGGACCTCAATGCCAACAAGAACGATTCAGAGCAGCTCACCGGCCGCATCAAGTGGGTGGCCTTCAAGAACCAGTTCTTCTCGTCGGTCCTCATTCCGCGTACTTACTTCAGCACGGCCGACCTTAACAGCGTGGTTCTCGACAGCGAGCGCTACCTGAAGGACATGTCGATGAACGCATCGCTGCCCTATAACGTGCAAGACGGCCGGGCCCTGGCCTTTGATTTCTACCTCGGTCCCAATGATTATCCCCTGCTCTCGAGCCTCGATGACACGCTCGACACCGAGGAGGACCTCGACCTCACGCGCCTGATTCCCCTGGGCTGGGGCTTCTTCCGCTACATCAATATCTGGATCGTCATCCCGGTATTCACCTTCCTGAGCAGCTTCATTTCAAGCTATGGCCTGATAATCTTCCTGCTCACCATCTTCATCAAGCTCATCATCTTCCCCTTCACGTTCAAGAGCTACAAGTCCCAGGCCCGCATGCGCCTGCTGCAGCCCGAGATCAAGGAAATCAACGAGAAATATCCCGGCCAGGAGAACGCGATGAAGCGCCAGCAGGAGACCATGAGCCTGTATCAGCGCACGGGCGCCAGTCCCTTCTCGGGCTGCCTGCCGATGCTGTTCCAGATGCCGGTTCTGATCGCCATGTTCTCCTTCTTCCCCTCGGCGATCGAGCTGCGCGGCCAGTCGTTCCTCTGGGCCCACGACCTCTCGGCTCCCGACTTCATCATCACGCTGCCGTTCACCATTCCGTTCTACGGCAACGGTGTGAGCCTCTTCTGCTTGCTGATGACCATCGTGAACGTCGTCTACATGCGCATCAACATGCAGAACCAGCCCGGCGGCGACGCCATGCCCGGCATGAAATGGATGAGCTACCTGATGCCCGTCATGTTCCTGTTCATCTTCAACGACTATGCCTCGGGCCTGAGCTACTACTACTTCCTGTCGCTGCTCATCACCATCGTTCAGACATGGGCTTTCCGCCACTTCATCGATGAAAAGAAGGTGCGTGCCGAGCTACTCGCCAACGCCAAGAAGCCTCGCAAGAAGAGCGGCTTCATGGCCCGTCTCGAGGAAGCCCAGCGCCAGCAGCAGGCTCTCCAGCGCCAGCAGCAGGCCGCCCGCAGCAAGGGCAAACGCCGCTAAGAATAACCTCACGCATCTACCGGGCGTCCTTGACGCGGCGTCCCGGTAGATGTGATTTTTCAAAAACAGAATAATCCTCAATCCATTTTAGTTCCATGAAACAACTATTACTCTCAACTCTCGCGCTGATGGCCGCGGCCGTCCCCGCAACCGCTTTCGAGGCCGACCTCGACGGCACGACCTTCAACATAGACACGGTCTATTGCCAGGTAGTGGGTCCCGGTGTCACCCGCAGCCATCTGATGCTTACCGCCCCCGGTCGCGCAATCAATGTCTATACATCAACGCTGAGCCGCAAGGCCGGCGCCACGCCCGGCGTGGTTGAGCCTCGCGTGATCATCGGCAAAGACCAGGCACGCACCGGCGAAAGCCTCTCGTCGATGGCCACCCGCCACGACCGCGACTCGGAATACCGCTATCTCACCGGTATCAACGGTGACTTCTTCATCACGTCGTCCTTCGCGTCGCAGCACGAGTTTGGCCAGGCAATCCTCGGCTATCCCAACATGGCCTGCGCGATCGACGGTTGCCTCGCCGCTCCTGACATGATCGACGTCGTGAGCCGCGAGAATGCTCTGATCACGACGGCCGATACCTGGTATATCGACGCCACCGACTTCAAATATCGCCTGCTCAACAACGACGGCTCGGTGAAAGTCGATGCCAAGGCCGTCAACTATCCCCGTCGCGACGAGGAAATGGTTGTCTACAATCACTACATGGGTGCCACGACCTCTACCTCGGGCGGCCGCGAGCTGCTGCTGCGCATGGCCGAGGGTGCCCAGTGGAATATCAATAAATCGACCAAGTTCATCGTCGAAGGCGAGTGGACCCAGGGCGGCAACATGGCTATCCCGGCCGACGGGCTCGTGATTTCCTGTGGTCCCGCCTATTCCAACGAGTTTATCGACGGACTCAAGGCCGGCGACATCGTCAAGCTGAAGATTGTGGTTTCCCTGCCGGCCCATGATGCCGTAAAGCCCGAGATCCTCAACATCCTTGGCGGCGACGTGCGCATCCTCAACCGCGGCGAGATCACCCGCGAGGCTATCCGCTGGATCAATACCCCGAGTGCCAAGTATCAGCGTTCGGTAGTAGGTTTCAGCGAGGACCGCGACATGATGGTCTTTGCGGCCGTTGACGGCGCCGGTCTGACGTATTATGAATGTGCCGGACTGCTCAAGGCCCTCGGCTGCTATGACGGACTCGATCTCGACGGCGGCGGCTCCACGGCTATCTGGAGCAAGGCCTTCGGCATCTATAACCAGCCCCGCGACGGCTCGGAGCGCGCCATCGGCAACGGTCTCTACTTTGCAATGAAGACTCCCAAGGACACCGAGGTCGCCTCGCTGCGCTTTGCCGACCACGCCGTTGTCCTTCCTCAGTACGGTTCTTATACTCCCGTGATTTTCGGCTACAACAGCTACGGCGAGCTTGTCGACACCGACGTGAAGGGCTTCACCCTCTCGGCTCCCGAGGCTCTTGGCGTTGCCGAGGGCGCTACTCTGCTCGCTTCGGGCGAGGGCACCCATGCGCTTACCGCTACCCTTGGCGAAATGACAACGACTGTCGCCGTCACCGTCGACGATAATTTCCCCGCCGCTCCCCGCCACGCAGCTCTGCTGATCGATAACTATCATCCCGCGCCCATCGAGTTGTTTGCCACCGTTCGCGACAAGGAGATGCCCGTGGCTGCACGCGCTTTCGAGTGGTCGTCGGACAACGAAGCGGTCGCAACTGTTGACGCCGAAGGTCGCGTGAGCGGCCATGCCGACGGCACTGCTGTCATCACCGGCTCGCGCGGCGATATTTCCTTCACCGTCGACATCACCGTGCAGTGCCCCGTGGCCCGCGAGGTAGCGCTGCTGCCCGACCTTGACGCATCGGCCTGGCGCACCTCGGCAAGTGCCGTGACCGTCAAGACGTTTGCCGTCGGTGAGGATCCCGCCATGAGCGTCGATTTCACTATCAAGAACGGTCCTTCCCACAAGATTACCGCCCGTCGCACCTTCACCCTCTACAGCTGCCCCGATGCAGTCAAGGTTACGGTCGATCCCGCCGAGTCAACCCTGAGCAAGGTTAATATCAGCCTTGTAGCCAACGGGGGTCGCCCCGTGAGCATCGACCGCGAGGTTACTCCCGGCCAGGTCAACGAGCTGCTGTTCCCGATTTCTGACTTTGCCGATGTTGCCGACCCCGGCATCTTCCCTCTCTCGTTCCAGAACATCGTGTTTGAGGTAGGAAGCACCGCCGGTGACTATCACCTCGACATCAAATCGCTCGAGCTCGTCTATGACAGCTATGTCAATGGTGTTGAGTCTGTTGTTGCCGACAAGCCCGAGCTGAAGCCCCACGTCGCAGGCGACGTTATCGTGCTGCCCGCTGCCGCCGACCTCATCGAGCTGCGCGACCTCACCGGCCGCGTCGTCGCCGGCGCCTCCGCTGCTGCCTCGATTGCCGCTCCGGCCCCCGGTCTCTACATCCTCACGGCCACAACTGCCGGCCGCTCCCTCTCCTGCAAACTCATCATCCGCTAACGATACATAATCTCATAATAACATCAAAGGCGCCTCGCAGGGCGCCTTTGATGCGTTTTTTCAGTAGAGGTAGCTATAATATGAATTTAATTAGTAAATTTGCCGGAGGATAGGTACACTCCTATCCCTTATGCATATATTCTTAAAACTTTGAACAGGATGAATAGTTGGATAAAGTATGTAATAGTATCTATAGTTGCAATATTATCGATTGCGTGTACTACCTCCAAATCGACTATATCTAAAAATGTGGATCTCTCCAAATATGAATATGCGTCGATAATCAATAACAGCACATA
>CAYVTB010000109.1:0-7184 GCA_964454365.1 uncultured Bacteroides sp.
AGGCCACCGGCGCCCTGGAACCGTTTGACTTCGACCACCTGATGGACAACGTGCCGAAGGTTAAGATGCTCGACTATAAGATTGACAACATCCAGTTTGAGAATCCGCTGGATTCCAGCGACATGAACCCGCAGCACTGGTGTGACATAGCCCGACATATCGAACGACATTATGAGGAATACGACGGTTTCGTTGTTCTCCACGGCACCGACACCATGGCCTACACCGCGTCGGCGCTCTCCTTCATGCTCGAAAACCTGCATAAGCCGGTGATTATCACCGGTTCGCAGCTCCCCATCGGCGAGGTGCGCACCGACGGCGAGGAAAACCTCATCACCGCCCTGCAGATCGCCGCCGCCACCGGCCCCGACGGACTGCCGATGATCAGCGAAGTGGCTATCCTCTTTGAGAATTACCTGTGGCGCGGCAACCGCGCCACCAAGCGCTCGGCCGACCATTTCAATGCCTTCCGCTCGAGCAACTACCCCTATCTCGCCAAGATAGGCCTCGGCATCGACTATGACATCGACGCCCTGGCGCGGCCCGATGAAGGCCCCTTGCGCGTAGCCCTCGATCTCGACACATCTGTGGCCAGCATCGACCTCTTCCCGGGCATCACCGAGACGACCCTGCGCCACCAGCTCAACACGCCCGGCATCAAGGGCGTCGTGCTCCGCACATACGGTGCCGGCAACACCCCGACGGCCCCCTGGTTCATGAATGCCCTCAAGGAAGCTGCCGACCGCGGCATCGTCTTCCTGAATGTCACCCAGTGTACCAACGGCTCGGTACACCGCAACCGCTACGTCGCCGGTGACCTGCTCGCGGCCAGCGGCGTGATTTCGGGACATGACATCACCTTCGAGGCCGCCATCACCAAGATGATGTACCTCTTCGGCCAGAAACTGCCTATCGAAAAAGTCCGTGAACAGCTCTCGCGGCCTATCGTGGGCGAAATGACTCTCATCAACTGAACATTTACCAAATGAAACGACAACTGCTCAACCGTCTGATAGCCCTGGTGCTTCTGCTCGCCGGCCTCCTGGCCCCGGTGACGGTCGCCGCGCCTGCCCAGTCGCCGCGATGGGAGACGGTGGAGACTGTCATCGCCGAGCTCTCCGAGGAGGCGGTCGACGTGGCCGTCCGCGAGCAATATGTCTATGTCTTCTCTCCCCAGCCGGTCAACGTCAAGCTGTTCACCATCCTGGGGCAGCTCGTTTCACAGGCTTCTCTCCCCGCCGGCACTTCACGCCTTAAAGTCTCCACCCGAGGCATCTACATCCTCAAGGCCGGCACCGTCACCCGTCGTATCACCATCTGATCCTTAAAACCATGGAACGTATCAAAGTCAAGATAATCAATCGCTCGGGGCAGCAGTTACCTGCCTATGAAACCCCATCGGCCGCCGGTATGGACGTGCGCGCCGCCAATACCGAGCCCATCGTTCTCCAGCCGCTTCAGCGCGCCCTCATCCCGACCGGCCTGCGTGTCCAGCTCCCACAGGGCCACGAGATGCAGCTCAGGCCCCGCAGCGGCCTCGCCCTGCGCCACGGTATTTCCCTGGTCAACACCCCCGGAACGGTCGACGCCGACTTCCGCGGCGAGATCGGCGTGATCCTCATCAACCTCTCCAACGAGCCTTTCACCGTCAATCCCGGCGAGCGCATCTGCCAGATGGTTATAACTAACTATACTCATGTAGAATGGGAGCCCGTAGAGGAAATAGACCACACTGTAAGAGGCGACGGCGCCTTCGGACACACGGGCACCGACTGATTCCGCAATGAAACGTTTCCCGATATTTCTGCTCGCCTTGGCCGTCCTGCTGGCGGTGTGCCCCGCCGTGGCCGACCGCAACGCCGAGCGAAATGCCCGCGCCGACCTCGCCAAAGTAGAATATCTTTACTATCAAGCCCATAGCCAGATTATCGAAGGCCGACTCACCGAAGCCGTCCACACCCTGCGCAATGCCGCGGCAATCGACCCTGCAGACCTGGAGGTCGGCGAACTGCTTGCACGCTTCTCACTTTTCTCCGATGGCGGCAGCGACTCGGCGACAGTCGTCAACGCCTATGAAACAATCAAGCGGGCCTACTTTGCCAATCCCTCCGACCGTATCTCTGCCGAGAGCCTCCTGAGACTGGCACAGCAGCTCAACGACTTCGGCACCTACCTCAACGTCAACCGCGCACTCGCGACAATATATCCCGACCGCATCGATTACCGTCTCTCCTTTGCCGAGGCGCTCGGCTACTACGGACTCAACGGCGACTCTCTCCGACGCGACAGCGCGCTGAGTATTCTTCATGAAATCGAAGACGCTACCGGCCCCGATCCCATGCTTATCATGCGCATAATATGGACTCAGGGCGAGCGCGCCGACACTGCCGCTATCATAGATCGCATCACCCGCTATACAGCCACGGCGCCCGCCGATCCCACGGTTCTTTTCGCAACGGGACGGCTTTACAAGGTCCTCGACATGTCAGACTCGGTCATGAAATATTATGACCGCGCTCTCGAGGCCGATCCCGCATATGGCCCCGCGATTCTCGAGCGCGCTTCCGAGCTTATGGAACGTGGCGACTCTGTGGCCTATTACGCTCAGGTCTACGACGTGCTGCGCAGCGCCGATGTCGAGTTTGAAGACAAGTATGAGATGCTTCGCGCCTACACCTCCCATCTCTATACCGACCCCTCGCAGCGCAGTGAAATCAACCGCATGTATGACATGGTCGAGGAACTTCACCCCGGCGAGCCGGATCTGCACCGTCTCCACGGCTCATACATGCTTGCCGTCGACAGTGCACAGGGAGCCATTGAGCAGTTTGGTTATCTCGTCGATCTCGACCCCTCCCATTCCGAGGATTTCGAAGTTCTCGTAACGCTTAACCTGCAGGCCGGCGACACTCTCGGCGCCCTCGAGGCGGCCCGCACGGCCATCCCTCATTTTCCTGAAAACATAGGATTTACACTCATGGCTTCGAGCCTCTATGTGCAGAGAGACAGCGCCGAGCGTGCTCTTGAGGTTCTTGACGCGTTCGACATCAGCTCTTTTGAGAACCCCAAGGCATTGTCGTCCTTCCATCAGTCGCGCGGCGATGCCCTCTACCACATGCACCTCACCGACTCGGCCTATCATGAGTACACTGTTGCTCTCGAATACGATCCCGACAATCACATGGCGATGAACAACGCAGCCTATTACATGGCCTGCGACGGCGTCAATCTCGACGAAGCCGTGCGCCTCATAGAGCGGGCCCTCACTTTCGACCCGATGAATCCCACCTTGCTTGATACCTACGCCTGGGTATTGTTCAAGAAGAAGGATTATCCCGCCGCCCGCATCCAGATTGACCTTGCCCTGCAGCAGTCACGCGACGAGCAGATTTTTGAGGAAGCCGAGGAAATGATAGCCGAGGAAATGGAGACGGAGGAAAACTCGGAAAACGACAACACCGAGACTGTCATGGAAGTGGTCGAGGAAATGGTCGAAGAGCACGCGATGTCGGCCGATATTTATGACCACGCCGGCGACATCTACTTCATGAACGGCGAGCCCGAGCAAGCGGTAAAGTTCTGGACACGCGCCCTCGAACTCAAACCCGGAGACGAAAAAATTGCCCGCAAAGTCAAGTATAAAACATATTTCTTTGAATGATAAACATCTTTAGCAAAGCCATAAGCCGGTCGCTCGCAGCCGTCGTTATCGTGGCTGCCATGATTACAGCCGGCTGTTCCTCGCAGCGCAAAGCGACTCTTCCGGTTACCGGCGCGGAAGTCACTACCGGTACGCCTGTCGAACGTCTCGCTGCCGCCTATGCTGCCACCGATGGATGGACAAATTTCTATGCGCCCTTCGGTCTCAAGATTTCGTCGCCTATGAGCCTGTCGGTCTCGGGCCGCGCGACAATGGTGCGCGACCGTTCCATCCTGCTGTCTGTGCGTATGATAGGCATCGAGATGGCCCAGCTCTACATTGACAACGACTCGGCATTCTTTGTCGACAAATACCACCGTTGCTACTGCTCGTTACCCACAGCGACCCTCACGGCAGCCGCCGGAATCACCCTGGGCAACCTTCAGGACATGATGCTCGGGCGTGCCTTCATCCCCGGGCGCGACGGTGTCCTGCGCATCTCGGACGAAAGCCTGATGATAGTTGAAAACGGCGAAGTCCCTCTCCTGCGCCCCCGCAAAGCAGCCCGCATTGCATGGGTTCTTGAGCTCGTCGACCGGGCACGCGTAGTGTCGGCATTGATTGACGCCGGCGACTCGCGGGTATTCTCGATGGAGTATTCCGACGAGACTCCTACACCGATAGGGAGTCTCCCGCGCTCGGTGAGCCTTCAGGGCGAGGCCGGCAAACTGCGTCTCGGTGCCAATGTCACCTGGAGCTTCGACAAGCTTAAACTCAACAGCGACGAGGTCCCTGCATGGAAAGCTCCCACGGGATATCGCCACATATCTCCCGCTGAATTGATTGATATGCTGAAATCTATGTAAAATCTCCCCGATGCGCAAGCTGCTGCCTCTGTTTATCATCCTGCTGATCGTCGTCGCTGTCGACGCCGACGGCCGGCGACGCACTTCGGCCGACGTGCGTCGTGAACACAAGCAGAACAATGAACGCATCGCCACCGCTACACGCCAACTCGAGAGCAACTCGGCCGAGATCGGCCGACAACTCGACCGACTGCAGCTGCTCGAGGCTCAGATAGCACTCCGCAACGACACAATCGCCGCCCTGCAGAACCGTATTGACCGGGTAAACACCTCTATCAACGTCCTTGCCGACAGTATCACGGCCCTCGAAACCATCACTGAGCGACTCAAGGAGAACTATGGCAGGACGCTGAGAAATCTGCGCTCTCGCCGCCAGGGCATGAGCGACATAGCCTTCATCTTCTCGGCCTCGTCTTTCTCCCAGGCATGGAGCCGCATGCGCTACCTCGAGGAAGTTGCCCGCGCGACTACAGCCCGCGCCGAGCGCCTCAAGCGCTCGCGGGTCCATCTCGACCGGGCCCGCTCGCGCATGGAATCGCTCCGCGACAGCATGGCGCTCACGATGGAAGGCTTGCGACGCGCCCGCGCCGCTGTCGACGCCGAGCGTGTGCAGGCGGCCGACATGGTGGCCAACCTGAGACAACAGGGACGGCAGCTCAACCGCGAGCTCGAGCGCCGACGCAACCAGGGCGCCGCTCTCGAGCGTGAACTGCAGCAGCTGATTGACCGCGAAGCCGAGGAACAGCGCCGCCGCGAGGAAGAAGAGCGACGCCGTCGCGAAGCCGAGCAGGCAGCCCGCCAAAACGCTAACTCCACCGCGGCCGCGACAACCACCCCGGCTGAAACAAAGGCACCGTCGACCTACGCCGCCGAGGCAGCCGAGCTCAAGCAACTCACCGGCTCGTTCAGCGCCAATAAAGGCAAGCTGCCCTTCCCGGTCGCCGGGCGATACACTATAGTATCAAACTTCGGAACCAACACCCACCCTGGCCTCAGCAAGGTCAAGGTCGACAATCTCGGCATCGATATAGAAGTTCCCGCCGGCGCGCGTGCACGATCGGTATTTGACGGCACCGTCTCATCAATCTTCCGCCTGGACGGTTACAACAACGTGGTGATCGTGCGCCACGGCGAATATCTCACAGTCTATGCCGGCCTCGGTAATCTTCGCGTGCGCAAAGGCGACAAAGTCACCACCGGCCAGGAACTCGGCGACGTTTTCACCGACGGTGACCGCGCGAAACTTCACTTTGAAATACGCCGCGAAAAAGAAAAACTCAACCCTGCCGAATGGGTAAAATAACGTCCAAAACTGCCGCCTCAAGCTCTCTGACGGCGCGCGTCCTGCGTGCTCTGAGCGTCTTTGGCTCCATCGAAATCATCACGATGGCCTGCACGGTGATCCGCACCAAGCTTGTGGCTATCTGGATTGGCGCAGCAGGCGTCGGCATCATTTCCCTTTACAACAGCACCATGGAGATGCTGCGCGCAATGATGCAGCTCAACCTGCGGCAGAGCGCCGTGCGCCAGATTTCGGCTGCTCCGGCCGACAAGCGCCCTGTCGAGGTGTCGGCAGCCCGCCGCTGCGGCATCGTCATAGGCCTCATTTCGGCTATAATCACAGCTGCCCTTGCACCATTATTGAGCCGTCTCACGTTTGATTCCCCCGACTACACTGTAGGCTTCCTGTTGCTGGCGCTCACAATGGTCGCTACAGCCGTCACAGCGGCGCGTTCGGCCATTCTCCAAGGTCTCGGCCATCTGCAGGCTCTCGCGCGAGCCTCGTTGCGTGCAGCCCTGCTCTCGACCGTCGCCGCGATAGTGCTGTTCTACTTCTTCCGCTTTAACGCCATCGTGCCCGTGCTGATGGTGTTCCCCTTCTCGACGCTTCTATTTCTAGTCCTGGAGCGGCGAGGAGTACCTGCCAATGTCAGCACTCCCGCCGTAGTGCCCGCAATGAAAGCTATGATGAAGCTGGGCGGATGGCTCACAGTAGCCGCCTCCATAACCCTGGTCGCTGATTACGTTCTCCGTGTATACATCAATAATGTAGCGTCGTTTGACACCCTGGGCTATTTCCAGGCCGGCTACACCATTGTCAACTCCTACATTGGCATCTTCTTCACGGCCATTTCAATGGAGTTTTTTCCACGCCTCTCGGCCACTATTAACCGACCGATGATGACGCGCACGGTTGTAGCCCACGAAATCAGCGTCATCTCATGGCTGTTGCTGCCGGTAATAGTCATTTTCCTGGCGGCCGACGGGCTCATTCTGCAACTGCTTTACTCGCGTGACTTCCTGGTCGCCCTTTCCTACCTTTCCATTGCCATCATCGGCACGCTGCCCCGCGGCGCTTCGTGGTGCCTCGCCTATGTTATTATCAGCAAGGGCGACGGGCGCGCTTACGTCATTACAGAGGCCATCTCGGCGGCCGTCATGCTCGGCGCCGCCATTCCGCTGTGGCACTCGCTGGGATTGGCCGGACTCGGCATCGCCTATCTGATACAATATATATTATACACTGCCACGACCTATTTCGTGTACCGCCGTCGCTACGATCTTGATCTTCCCCGGGACGTCAAGTGGCTTGTCTTTATCGCTCCGCTCGTCGCCGCGGCAGCCCTCGGCCTTAAAATAATCATCGGCACCTGGGCCCCGCTGCTGCTCCTTCCCGC
>CAYVTB010000110.1:0-7137 GCA_964454365.1 uncultured Bacteroides sp.
GCGGTGTCCTCGGTCCAGCGGATTGAATAATCATCGAAGGTGGCGAGGTCGCCGGTAGTGTAGAAGTCGATGAGGCGGGCGATGACCATGCGCTGGGCGTCGTTCTCGGCGTAGGCCATAGCCTTGGTGAGATTATCGACAATGTGGGCGATGGCGGGGCTGTAGAGGCCGCCGAGCTTATAGATCTGCTCGGTTACCTTGCCGTCGGGGCCGAGGACAACGCGGGTATTGAGACCGTAGGAGACGGGGGTGGTGTCGGTAGTGTCCTTGAGGGCTGCATAGTAATCCTCGACCTGGGCCTGAGTGACGCCTTCATAAAGGTTATTGGCCGAGGTGACGATGAGGTCCTGGCCGGCGGCCTGGTTGACGCGCTTGGGAGCGACGGCGGGGTCGAAGATAGCGGCCATCACCTCGCCCTGAACGGGCGTCCAGCTGCCCTGAGGAAGCTTGGCGACCTGGGCTTCGAGCCACTCGCGGCTGAAAGCGGGGACAAACTTGTCCATGGAATAATGGTGATGGATGCCGTTGGCAAATTCCACTTGCTTGACATAGGTCTCGAAGGCCTTGTAGTCGGGTGTCGAGCGGTCACCGTTGTAATTGGTGTAAACGGCCTCGAGCATCGCGCGGAGGGGCAGGTTATACTTGTAGTTCTGATCCCAAAGGATGTCGCGGCCCCAGAGAGCGGCTTCTGTCAGATAATACACGAGGCGCTTCTGATCGAGCGACAGGGAGTCAAAGTCGGGAACGGGATAGCGCAGGACTTCGATGTCGGCAAAGCGATCGGCCACATAGTTGAAAGGCGCGTCGGCGCCGGGAGTCTGTGCCATGGCTGAATTGATTGAAAGTGCCAGCGTAGCCGCCGACAGCATGGTTTTCAAGGTTGACATAATGATATGACGGTTTTATTTATTCCACATATAGGATCAATCCCTTGAGATATTCTCCCTCGGGATGGTAGATGTTGACGGGGTGGTCGGCAGGCTGGGTGAGCTGGTGCAGGATGCGCACACGGCGGCCCGTCTGGGCGGCGGCCGAGAAGACGGCGAGGCGGAACTGCTCGCGCGAGACGGCCTGGGAACATGAGAAGGTGAACACGAGACCGCCGGGAGCGACCTTGGCGATGCCGGCAGCGTTCAGGCGCTGATAGCCGCGGAGGGCGTTGCGCAAGGCGCTGCGGTGCTTGGCAAAGGCCGGAGGATCGAGGATGATGAGGTCATACTCGCCTTTTTTCACATTGTCGAGGTACTTGAAGGCATCCTCGGCATAGGCGTGGTGGCGGGGATCCGGGCCGAAATTGAGCTCGACGTTGGCCTCGGTGAGGCTGATGGCCTTGGCCGAGGAGTCGACCGAGTCGACGCGCTCGGCGCCGCCGCGCAGTGCATAGACCGAGAAACCGCCGGTGTAACAGAACATGTTGAGGACACGGCGGCCGTAGCTGTAATGTTCCAGCAGGCTGCGGTTGTCACGCTGGTCGACAAAGAAGCCTGTTTTCTGGCCCCGAAGCCAGTCGATGTTGAAGCGGAGGCCGTTCTCGACAGCGGTGCAGTCCCCTGCCCCGCCGATAAGATAGTCGTTGACGGGATCGAGGCGCGCTTTATAGGGTAAGGTGGTCTCGGACTTGTAATAAACATTTTTCAAGCCCATGGAGGGCAGGGCCACGAGCTCGGCGGCAATAATCTCGCGGGCGAAGTGCATGCCCGGAGAATGGGCCTGGACGACGGCCGTGTCGCCGTAGACGTCGACGACGAGGCCTGGCATGAAGTCGCCCTCGCCGTGTACAAGACGGAAAGCCGTGTTGTCGACGCGGCGCAGCCCGAGTGCCTCGCGCAAGGCGGCCGCACGGGTCAGCGACTCGCGGTAGTACCCGGCATCAATGGCGCGGTCGTCGAAAGACAACATCCTGACGGCGATAGAGCCTATCTGGTAGTGGCCGACGCCGACTACCCGTCCCGAGGAAGTCACCACGCGGACGGTGTCACCCTCGGCGATACCGTCCGGGACGGCGGCGAGAGCGCCCGAGAATACCCAGGGATGAAAGCGGTCGAGCGACTCTTCCTTGCCGCGGCGCAGCTGTAAGGTGGGATAGCTTGTCATTTTAATACTAAGCGATAAATATCGTTAAGATTGGCATAGATGAGAAGCAGGAAGAGGAATCCCATGCCGATCATGTTGGCAATTTCTATGAAACGTTCACTCGGCTTGCGGCGTGTCACTATCTCGATAAGCAGGAAGAGTGTGTAGCCGCCGTCGAGGGCCGGTATAGGAATGATGTTCATGAAGGCGAGAATCACCGAGAGGAAGGCCGTGATTTCCCAGAACGAAAGCCAGTTCCAGTGAGTGGGGAACATACTGCCGAGGGCACCAAAGCCGCCGACGCTCTTGGCACCTTCCTTGGTGAAGACCATGCCCATGGAGGAGACGTAGGTCGTGAGGCGGTCGATGCCGTTGTGCCAGCCGCGCGGAATGGCGCCGAAGAAGCTGTAATTAACCTCGGTGACAGGATAGATCTTGGAAACGGGGCGCAGCTGAATGCCAATCTTGCCGGCATCGCTGACCTCGACGGGCAGCTCGACGGTCTTGCCGTCGCGCAGGACGAGCATCGAGGCTGTTGTCCCGGAGGCGGTCGAGAGGACGGGGAAAAACTCGCTGAGCGAGGGAGTGGTGTCGTTGTTCACGCGCAGGATGCGGTCGCCGGCCACCAGGCTTGCCTTGGCGGCGCCTTCGCCGCTGAGGACGTCCTCGACGACGACGGGGACTCGCATGCCCATGTAGGGCTCGTTGGCGGCGACAAGTTCCTTGATGAGATTGTCGCCCACGTCAATTCCGACGGTGTCGCTGTGGTGGCGCAGGACGGTGATGCGGGCGCCGGGCTGGATGAAACCCCAGTTGTCGCCGGTATCGCGCGGGTCAATGGGACGGCCGTTGAGCGTGAGCAGGATGTCGCCATCCTCGAAACCGGCGCGGTGCATGGGCTCGCTGAAGTCCATGCCCTCGGTCGCGGCCTGGTAGGGCACGACGCGCTCGCCCCAGTGGAAGGCTATGCCTATATAAATGATGATTGCGAGCAGGAAGTTGAAGAGCACGCCGGCGACCATCACAAGGAGGCGCTTCCAGGCAGCTTTGGTACGGAATTCCCAGGGCTGGGGCTCGGCGGCGAGGTCGGAGGATTTCTTTGTCTCGTCGACCATGCCGGCGATGTCGCAGTAGCCTCCCAGGGGCAGCCAGCCCAGGCCATAGATGGTATCGCGCCAGGTGGGCTTGCCGTCGGGGCGCGGCTGATGAGGCTTACCGACCTGAACGGTCTTCCAGGCATGATTGTCGTTCTTGCTGAAAATCTGCAGGGTGCCCTTCATGGGGTTGTATTTCAGCAAGGAGAAACCGGGATTGAAGAAGAGATAGAACCGGTTGACCTTGATGCCGAACATCCTGGCAAATATGTAGTGGCCAAACTCGTGGACGGTGACCAGGATAACCAGGGCCACCACCAGTTGCAAGGCTTTCATGAGAAATGTCTCCATTAATGTAATGATTTGGTTAGATTGCTGTTAATATAGTCGGTCGCGATTCTGCGGGCCACGGTATTGGTGGCCACGAGGTCGTCGAGGGTCGGCTCGGGGATGAAGTCACAGTGTTCCAGGGCAAATGTGACGGTGCCGTAAATGTCGTTGAAACCAATCTCATCGCGCAGGAAGGCGGCGACGGCTATCTCGTTGGCAGCGTTGATGATGCAGGCCGCGTTGCCTCCGCGCTCGAGGGCCGTGCGCGCAAGGGTGATGCACGGGAAGCGACCTGCATCGGGCTGCTCGAAGGTGAGTGTTCCCGTTGCGAGCAGGTCGCAGAAGTCACTGACCCCTGCAAGGCGGGTCGCCTCGCCGAGAGCATAGGCTATGGGAAGTTCCATGTCGGGCACGCCCATCTGGGCCTTGATAGCACCGTCTTGGAATTCAACCATTGAGTGAATTATCGACTGAGGATGCACGATAGCGCTGATGCGGGCGGGCTCGATATCGAAGAGCCAGCGGGCTTCGATGATTTCAAAGGCCTTGTTGAGCATCGTGGCCGAGTCGATGGTGATTTTGGCACCCATGGACCAGTTGGGGTGGCGCAGGGCATCGGTAGCGGTCGCCCGGGCGATGCGCTCGGGTGTCCATGTGCGGAACGGGCCGCCTGAGGCTGTAATGATAAGGCGCTTGACCGCGGCGGGATCTTCACCCTGCAGGCACTGATAGATGGCCGAGTGCTCTGAATCAACCGGGAAGACGCGCGATGCCGACTCCTTTAACAGTTGTGTCACGAGGGCACCTGCAACGACCATTGTTTCCTTGTTGGCCAGGGCAATGTCTTTTCCTGCACGGATAGCGGCTACAGTGGGGAGCAATCCGCTATAACCCACGGTTGCTGTCACGACGGTGTCGACATCGTCGCGCGCGGCAGCCTCGGCAAGGGCCTCGGGACCGGCGGCCGTGGCTATTCCGTGGGGCGCAAGGGCCTCGCGAAGACGCGGAAGCAGCTCCTCGCGCCCGATCACGGCCAGCGCGGGGCGATGGCGCAACGATTGCTCGATCAGCGTATCTACACGCGTGCCGGCGGCGAGTACCGTGGCACGGTAACCGACGTCGGCATAGCGTTCTATAATGTCAAGTGTCTGGGTACCGATGGAGCCGGTAGAACCCAGAACGGCAATTCTTTTTGCCATTATAATGATTGGTTTTCAAGTGAATGACAGAGCCTCCCGGGCCCGGTCATGAATCAGGGCTGAGGAGTCTCCGTGTTCTCGTACATGGTCTCCTGCTTGGTGCCGTCGGGGTAGTTGAAGACTACCATCACGTTGGCGTCGGCAGCCTGAATGGCCTCGGCAAGGCGGGGAGAGGCGCTTTCAACACCGTCAAAGACGGCATCGGCCGGAGAAGTGAGCGCGGAATCCAGAGACTCGGCGGGAACTTCAATCTTGACCGTATTGGTCGCTTCCTCGTAAATGAGTTTGCTCACCTTGTAGGCAGGATTGGCGAGTTCCGAGTTGTCTTTTCCAAGGGTTGTGTTGACAGCATTGACTGTCTCACGCAGGATTTCAAACGGCGGCTTTTTGCAGCCGTAGAGCCCGGCAACCGCCAGGATGGCTACAAGAGCCAGGCTCAGTAATTTCTTTGCTTTCATCTTGAGATATTTAGATTAATAAGCGATGTACAGGGCAGGATCGAGACGAGCGCCCGAGTGCCATAGTTCAAACAACAAAGGGCGCCCGGAAGTTGCGTGACCGATGCGCTGGCCGGCCACGATCTTATCGCCGCGGTCGACATAGACCTGGTCGAGGTCGTTGTAGACCGATATAAAATCGTTGGGGTGCTGGACTACCAGAGTAGAGAGCCCGTCGTCGCCGGTGAAGGCCGCCACGACCGAGCCGCGATAGACTGCATTGACGGGGCCTGCGCCGGTATCGGTCTCGGAAGGAGCCTCAAAAATCATGCCCTCGGCAGCAATCGGGGATAAGACCGAGAGATTGAAACGCTGCTCCTGCTCATACTGCTTGACAAAGCGAAGCTCGTTCTCGCCGGCACTGATAAGTGTATCGATGAGGGCCGACGGCTGGCGGGCATCGGGAATCACGGGGTCGGGCAGACTGTCGGTGAGTATCGCTATTATATTTGATGTGTAGGCGGTCTGCTCACGGGAAATGCGCTCGAGGGAGTCGATTTTCAGGGCAGCCTCGGTGTACTGGCGGCGCACGTCGCCTTTAAGGCCGCCGGGCAGGAGACGGCCCAGGGGAGTGAACATAAATATAACGGCGATTAGCGATGTGATGGCGGCGAGGACACCCGCGGCAGCGAGAATCGCACGGAATCCTACAAATTTTATTGACCACACCCGCGAAAGTGTGTTCTCATTTATTATTTCAACGCGATAACGGCGGCGGGCACTGTAAGAGCGCCCGTGCCTGGCCTTTACGCTCGATTTAGCATCGGAGTTTCGGCGGTCGGATATAGAAAATTTTAGTTTCAACACCACAAAATTACAAAATTTCTGAACAATTCAAAAAACCGAGTTGTTATCTTTACATCACGGCAATGATGAAACATTGTCAAGGACTTTAAAAAACAATTAAAAACAAATAAA
Source organism: uncultured Bacteroides sp. (assembly GCA_964454365.1). Classification (GTDB taxonomy): domain Bacteria; phylum Bacteroidota; class Bacteroidia; order Bacteroidales; family Muribaculaceae; genus CAG-873. Next base: position 6,112 of record CAYVTB010000110.1, read on the forward strand.
GAGAATCCAAAAGACAAATTCAAGTTTAACTCAAAAAACACACCTTTAAGATGAAAACTAAAACGTTATGGACATTGGCCGTTTGCGGTATCATGACTATCCCGGCCTTTACAGCAGCAGCTCAGGAAACCGTTGTTGTCGAAGAAAGCGAGACACTCGTAAGCCAGGTACCCTGTAAGACCCATTACTACACAAATAAGGGCGACAACTGGTTTATCCAGATTGGTGCAGGTGTAACCTCCCCCTTTGTAGAGAATAAGATGCCCGACGGCGTAGACGCCCGTCATCATCTCACAACAGTATATAATGTAGGTTTCGGTAAGTGGTTTTCACCTTATATCGGGTGGCGCATGAGTTTCCTCGGCGGATCTCTTCACTGGGACAACAACACCTTCAGCAAATCACACTGGGTTAACGCCAACGTAGATTTCATGTGGGATATGTTCAACTCCTTCGGTGGCGTAAATTCTGAAAGAGTATTCTCGATCATCCCGTTCGTAGGCCTCGGTGGCGCATATATGTGGGATTTCCGTCCCGAATCAGCCGTCAACACCCTTCGTGACAACGGCCAGCCCAAGAAGAATTCATGGTCACTGCCTCTGTCGGCCGGTCTCCAGCTGCGTCTGCGCCTGAGCAAGTATGTCGACTTCTTCGCAGAAGGCCGCGCACAGTTTGCCGGTGACAACTTCAACAATAATGTAGTAGGTGCACCTGTTGACATGAACCTCTCGGTAATCGGTGGCTTCACCTTCACCCTCGGCGGACGCGAATACCGCTCATACAACCCCTGTGACTATGTAGGTTACATCGCCAACCTCAACAATCAGGTCAACGATCTCCGCGGCGCCCTCGCCACTACCGCAGCAGCCCTGGCTGTAGCAGAATCACAGCTCCCCTGCCCCGAAGTACTTCAGACTGAAAACATCACCGTAGTAGAACCCGCTCCTCTGATGGCAACAGTACGCTTCACCATCAACTCGGCAGTCATCACCAACACTGAAATGGTCAACGTCTACAACGTAGCCG
>CAYVTB010000111.1:0-7091 GCA_964454365.1 uncultured Bacteroides sp.
CTGGTCTCCACCGTGAGAGGGTGGCGTGCTAGGCCACTACACTAAATCGCCGTTTGGTTTTGCAAAGTTAGTCACTCGCCGGTATCTGTCCAAATATTTAGGATAATTTTTTTGTTAAAAAATATTTATACCTTGCTATTGAGCTAATTCTCACAGATTTATTTGTCGATCTTGTCGGCGGCGACTATGCGGCCCTGGCCGAGCAATATCTTGCCGTCCTTGTAGAGATGGCCGATGGCTTTCTTGTAGTCTTTCTTGCTGCAGTGGAATCGGCGTTCGATTTCGGCCGGAGATGAGGCGTCGGTCAGCGTGAGCTCGCCATCGCGCTCCACGACCTTGAGGATAGCGGCGGCAAGTTTGGACGTGCGCTCAGCTGCCGAGGGGCCCATCGAAAGATCGATCTTGCCGTCGGGGCGCACCTGTTTTACAGAGGCGATGACGGTCTGTGCGATTTCGAGCGGGCGCGAGAGCTCGTTTTCATAAATCATGCCCCAGTGGAGGTTGTCGACGATCACGCGGTAACCGATAGGGGTGTGCTCCATGACCAGGGCGCTGACGCGGGTGCCGGGGCGGTATTCAGGAATGACGTTTCCGACAAATTTTTCGATCTTAGCCGAGGCGGCGACACGCTTGGTGGCATCGTCGAGGTAGACATAGACGGGGTAGATGCCGCCTGCGCCCATGCGCGATTTCTGCTGGGAGAAGGGGACGAGCAAGTCCTTGGGCAGGCCCCAGTCGAGGAAGGCGCCGGTGGCGTTGACGTCGCGTACCTGCAGGAAGGCAAACTCGCCGACGGTGGCATAGGGCGCTTCGGTGGTGGCGACGGGACGGTCGTCAGAGTCGGTGTAGACAAAGACTTTCACTTCGTTGCCGGGTTTCATTCCTTCAGCGACATATCGGCGGGGAAGGAGCACCTCGCGGCCGGTGTCATCGGCAAGATAAAGGCCGTGGTCAACTTCGCGTGCCACGGTCAGCAGGTTGTATTTTCCTATCTGTAGCATAATAGCCGGGGTTTTGAGTGTTCAAATGTACATAAAATAAACAATCCTGCGCGGCCTTTGGCAAAAAAATTACTACTTTTGTCGAAAAATCACCCCCGACGATGGAAGGATTGGACAAAATATCACAATATTTCCCCGGACTCGACGAGCGTCAGCTCAATCAGTTTGCCGCCATGGGCAAGCTCTACCCCGAGTGGAACGAAAAAATCAATGTCATATCGCGCAAGGATATCGACAACCTCTATGTCAACCATGTGCTGCACTCACTGGCGATTGCTGCCTTCCTTGGCGACGTGGTGCCGGGCACCACATTCATGGATCTCGGCACCGGCGGCGGCTTCCCGGGCATCCCGCTGGCTGTCGTTTACCCGCAGGCGCGTTTTCACCTGATCGACCGCATAGGCAAAAAGCTCAAGGTCGCGGCCGATGTCGCCTCGATGCTTGGTCTCGACAATGTGACATTCCAGCATGGCGACACGGGGGAGTGTCATGAAAAATTTGACTTCGTGGTGAGCCGCGCGGTGATGCCGCTCGACAAGCTCGTGAAAATCGCCGTGCGCAACGTGGCGCCCGGGCGTCGCGAGGGCAACCGCTATGACAACGGCATCGTGTGTCTCAAGGGCGGTGACCTCGAGCCCGAGAGTGCCGGCGTGAATCTTCCCGTTACGGAGTTTATGGTCAACGAGTTTTTCAACGAACCGTTCTTCGATACAAAGAAGCTCGTTTATGTGCCCGTGGTCTCAACCAAGCGCTCGCCGAGACGTTAATATAGTGAACACGTTAAAACAACTCAGATCATGCTCACGATAAAACAATTTATATTCAATCCTTTCGGCGAGTCGACCTATGTAATTTCGGACCAAGCCACCAAGGAGGCCATAGTTGTCGATCCCGGGATGATAGACAGCGCCGAGCAGGCCCGATTTGACAATTATCTCAAAGAAAACGGCCTTGTGCTGACGGGTATTGTCAACACCCATCTCCACCTCGACCACTGTTTCGGGGCCAATTATGTAAAGAATAAATATGGCGTGCCCGTGAAAGCCCACGCGGCCGATGCCCCTCTCGGCGCAGCCGTGCCGACGCAGGGACGCCGATTCGGGCTGGGAAATGTAGCGGCCGAAGGCGTTTCAATCGACGTGCCGCTCGCCGACGGCGACACGATTACCCTCGGCGACGAGAAGCTCGAGGTTATCCATGTGCCCGGTCACTCCCCCGGCGGAATAGCCTTGTATAGCCCTACGGGCAAATTCGTAATCTCGGGTGACTCGCTTTTCAGCGGTTCTATCGGTCGCACCGATCTCGAGGGTGGCGATCACGCCACGCTCGTCAATGCGGTGACCAAGCGGCTGCTCACTCTGCCGGATGACACATTGGTTCTTCCGGGCCACGGCGAGTCGACCACAATCGGTCGCGAAAAGCGCTCTAACCCTTATTTATAAAAGCGTTGATATAATCCACGGCGGCAGCAGGGTCCTTGCATCCAAGGACATACTTGTCGCCGTTCTTCATGCGCACCAGGAAGCAGTCCGAGGCCTTGCCGTAGTAGGCGACGTAGCGGCCGATATCACCTTCCTTGAAAATCCCGTAGTAGCCCCAGTAACCGCCTGAGCCGCAGATTCTCAGCGAGCCGAGGGTGGGTTGAAACAACTTCACCTCGGCGACGTTTTCCAGCAGGATGCGGTGGCGCTTCACGAGGCTGTTTACTGTTATATAACGCTTGCCTATTGAGATGCTTATCGGGGCATATATGGCTGATACAATGAGAAGAAAAAGAAGTATGACCACAAGGCCCCAGAAAGCCGGCTTCTCATTGAATGTCAGGATACAACCCGTGATGAGAGTAATCGTGATTATCGCCGTCAGGCAACGGGCAAAGGCGCTCAGTACAACGCGTGATTTCATCTGCGGGAGGATTTATTCTTCAGTGGTGACAGCGAGGGTTGCGGGAGTGCCGTCCCAGGTGTTGTAGCGTACGTTGCCGGGGTTCCACTTGTCCTTGGGCGCGTTTTCACCGGCGGGATATCCGATGCAGACACAGGCCAGGGGCACGATGTCGGCGGGCAGATGCAGCATCTCGGAGAACTGATCGACGCGGGTCATCTGAGGATAGAGGCCACACCACACGGAGCCGAGACCCATGGCATTGGCTGCCAACAGAAGGTTTTCTGTCGCGGCCGAAACATCCTGAATCCAGTAATCGCGACCGTCACCTTCAAGAGCGGCCGACATGTCGCCGCAGGTCACGATGGCAACGGGAGCGCCTGCAGCCATTTTCATCGAATTGAAGTTCTCGGAAATATACTTGAGGATTGCTTTGTCGTTGATGACGACAAAGCGCCAGGGCTGTTTGTTAACGGCACTCGGAGCCGCCATCGCCGCCCGCAGGAGGGTGTCGACGGTAGTGCTGTCGACTGCGCGGTCGGAATAGGCGCGCACGCTTGTGCGCGTCATGATGTTTTCAATAGCCGACTGAGCGGCGCCGTCGTCCTTGTGGTCCTTGGCGGTGCTGATCCACTTGTAGGATACAAAAATCAGGGCGAGAATGAGTATGACTATAAGGAAGGTGTTTTTCTTCATGGATAGGGAATTTACACTGTTATTGAACAGCGCAAAATTACCCTTTTTTCCTGAAAACAGCAACCGCCGGCGATTTTTATTCAGTCGACGATAAAGGTGACGGTGCCGTCGGCTTCGACCGAGGATGCTCCCTCCCGGAGCTTTTCGGGAGAGTTGATGTCTTCCTCCGCAATCTGTCTCAGGAGGGAACCGCGCAGTGTTTTCAGCGTTCCCGCGTCGGGTGTGCGCAGGCCCGCTGTTGTGTTTACCTTGAAATCGGGTCGCCAGAACCGGGCGCCGGCGGCCTCAACCCGTTTACGGTCGATGCACCGCGCCGCATCGAGCGGAAGGAGATTGACGATATCTTTGTCGCCCGAGGCCTCCAACTCCCGCAGAAGGCAATCTGTTACGGCACTTTGCAGCCATGCCGCGAGTGTGCCGCCGCCCGGCGCCACGCGTGATGTGAAATCGAGGCGATAGGCCTTGACGGTGTCGCGGGGCGCGAGCCAGCCGTAGAGCGACGATACAATGCGCGTAGAGCTGTCTATCCGTTGTCGCGCCTCGTCTGAAAGGGTATCGTAAGCGAGGGCTTTGAACACGACTCCGGTATAGGCCTTGATGGCGGGAGCACCGGTGGATTTATTGTCGAAGTCATAGATCATAGACCACATGCGACGTGCCATGGCGAGACTCAGCCTGAGTCGCTCGGCAAGTTGCTCGGCCGAGAAGCCCTTCAGCGAATCCATTACCTCGGTCGCCATGGGTTCGAGCACAGGAAGAGAGGCGGCAGCCACGGGGCTGTCACAGGCGGTCATGGTTTTGGACTCGGCGATGAGGACCAGCATCAGTCGGCCAGAATCTGCTCGGCGTGGGTCTTGGTCTTGATATCCTTGGGCCCGTAGATTTTTTCAATCCGACCGTCGGGACCGATGATGAACGTTGTGCGGAAGGTGCCCATATATTTGCGGCCGTACATGCTTTTTTCGCCCCACACGCCCATCTGCTCGACAAGCTTGTGGTCGGGGTCGGAAATGAGAGGGAATGTGAGCCCTTGCTTCTCGGCAAAACGCTTGTGAGAGGCTGCCGAGTCGACGCTGGCACCGATCACCTGATATCCGGCTGCCTGCAGGGCGCCGAGATTGTCGCGCATGTTGCATGCCTCGGCGGTGCATCCCGGGGTGCTGTCCTTGGGATAAAAATAGAGGATTACTTTGCGGCCGGGATAGTCGCTGAGTCTCACTTCCTTGCCGTCGGCATCGAGGCCGAGGAGGTCGGGCATGGTGTCGCCTACGTTCATAATAATCAGTTTTTTGAGGTGAATTATACCGGTCCCGCGGCGATCGCCGTGGGATCATAGTTTTCCCAATCGGTTTCGTCGCCGGTCTCGATGCGCTTGATGATGTCAAGCAGGAAAATGCGCATGCCAAAGGCTTCGAACGATGACATCTGCAGGCCGCCTTCGTCGAGACTGTCGAGCATGGTTTTGGCGCCCGATAGGGCTTCTTCGACGCGCCCGAGTCTCAGTAATGAAAGAATCATGATGGCATATCCGCGGTACATGCGGGCCGGATTCTGAACGGTGTCCTCGCTTTCGGTTGAAAAGAAGGTGTTGACCGCCAGCTCATAGTGCTTCATGCGGAAAAGCATCAGCTGGAGCAGCAGGCTGTAGTTGAGAGATTTACCCGTCTTTTGCTCGTAGGTCATCAGAATCATGGTGACGATTCCGGGCCGGTTGCAGCTGTAAGCCACGTCGGCGATGCGTTTCCAGTCTTCGCGGGTGGTGTTCCCGCAGTTGTAGTAGGCATCAAGAAGTTGCTCGATCTTCGGGTAGTCGCTTTCAATGGCCCGTTCAACAGCTTCGGAATAGACCGCGCCTTTCTCAAGGATATTGTCAAGCAGATAGTGAACTTCTGAAAAGTCGTTGCGCTCGCCGGCCGAGTTGAGAAGATAATACATGAAGTGCTCATCCCTGCCAGACTTCATCACGGCCTGCTCGACAAGCTCTTTATAGCCGGCATCCTCGGGCGATGTCAGCTTCACCTTTATTTTGAGCGCTTCGGGGTGGTCGGGATTTATGGCCAGTGCCAGATCAATGGCACCCGAAGCATCCTCGGGGCGGTCCGAGAGCAGGTAGGCTCCGGCAAGCATAGCCCAGTAGTCGGCTCCGTATGGGTCAATCTCGGTGAGTTCCTCGAGCATCTTGATCTCGATTTCGGTCTCGGTGTCGAGGTCGGCGGCTATCGCGATTTCAAAGAGCAGGGTAGGAAGGTAGTCGACCTTGCTCTTCAGCAGATCGACGTGGTTGAAGACCCAGTCTTCAAGGTGGAGCTGCGTGGCTACCTGGATAAATTGGATAACTTCCTCGTCTGATTCAAGACGGTGGTCGGCGATGAAAGCCTCGAGTTTCCTGATGGCTTCCTCGCGGCTGCCGCGGAACAGGCTGAGCTTCAAAATCTCCCATAGCGGCGCATTAATCGAGGGATTGTCGCTGAGGAAGGTCTCGAAGGAATCGTCGTTGAAGTCGTGGTAGAGGATAGCGCGTCGCTCGAGCAGCTCGCGGCTGTCGGGATAGAGACGCGAGCCGAGCAGAAGGGCTTCCGTGCGGGCATAGACATCGCCGTTGTCGCCGGCGGTATCGAATATGCTGATCAGCTCGTCTTCCGAGTAATAGCGCTCTCCGACAGGGCGCTGCAGGTCCTGCCGGAAGCGTTCATAAAGTTCCCTGTTGGGGTCTTCGCCGGGGGCTTTCACGGGCCTTTAGTTCTGTTTCTGAACCTTCTCCCAGGTGTCGCGCAGGCCTATAGTGCGGTTGAACACCAGATGGTCGGGACGCGAATCATAGTCGGGCGTGAAGTAGCCGATGCGCTGGAACTGGAATTTTGTGTCGGGCTTGGCGTTGGCGGCCACGAAAGGCTCGACCTTGATCTGCTTAACCACGAGCGACTCGGGGTTGAGCATCTCGCGGAAATCGCGGTCGGGCTCGGCGGCGGGATTCTCGACGTCGAAGAGTCGGTCGTAGATGCGTGCCTCGGCGTCGACGGCGGTGTCGGCTGCCACCCAGTGCAGGGTGCCCTTGACCTTGCGGTTGGCACCGGGCATGCCGCTCAGCGTGTCGGGGTCATAGGTGCAGCGGATTTCCGTGATGTTTCCGTCGGCGTCCTTCACAACTTCCTCGCACTTGATGATATAGGCGCCCTTGAGACGTACTTCGCCACCGGGGGCGAGACGGAAGAATTTCTTGGGCGGATTCTCCATGAAGTCCTCGCGCTCGATATAGAGCTCGCGTGAGAAGGGCATTTCATGAACGCCGCTGCCGGGTTCCTCGGGGTTGTTTTCCATCGTCACGGTCTCGGTCTTGCCTTCGGGATAATTGGTGAGGACGACCTTGACGGGATTGATGACGCCCATGACGCGGGTAGCGATGCGGTTGAGATCGTCGCGCACGGCGTGTTCAAGCAAGGAAACCGAGTTGAGAGGGACACAATGCTTGACATAATCTGTGACTTCGGCGGAAGCATTGTGGCTGCCGTT
>CAYVTB010000112.1:0-7017 GCA_964454365.1 uncultured Bacteroides sp.
ATTACTTTTTCCATTGCAAGAAATGTGATAATGATTGGTTTATTATCTAATGTGGAGGCTCCGTGAGGAATCTCCACATTAGGTTATATACCTACCCTTATTTGGAAGGAGTCACATTTCCCCGCAGTCTCAGAGTCACGCGCTTGCTCGACGAGGCGGTCGCTCCGCGGTAGCGCACCTTGATTTCCTTGTTGATGTTGCCCTGCTGACCCTTGGGAACAAAGGTAATGGTAATCACTCCGGTCTTGCCGGCGGCGATAGGTTCGGCGGGATACTTGGGACGGGTGCAGCCACAGCCGGTCGATACCGACAGCACGGCCACAGGCTCGTCACTGACATTGGTGAACGCGTATTCATGCACGACAGGCTCGGCTGTCTCGGCGACAGTGCCGAAATCAAAAGTCTTTTCCTCAAAAACAAGGAGATCCTTGCTCTTGGCCGCGGTCAGCGCCACGACAGCGAGCAGCGCGGCAACCATTATTATAATCTTGTTTCTCATCATTCTTTATTAAAATAGCGGTTAAGGACGTCGCGGGCGGCCAGGAAGGAGCTGCGGCGGTTGTTCTCAACTTCGCGGTCAAGGCCGGCAAGCATGGCCGCGATGTCGGGGTCGTTGTAGAAATGGGCCTTCAGTTGCTCGTCGATGGTCTCGTACATCCAGTAGCGCGACTGCTGGCGGCGACGGCGTTCAAAGTAGCCGTTTTCCTTGACAAATGCGAAATAGCGGTCGATCATGTCCCACACCTCGGGAATGCCGAGCTCAAAGTAGCCGGAATAGCAGAGCACCTCGGGTTTCCAGCCCGACGGGGCCGGGGGAAACAGCTGCAGGGCGCTGCGGAACTGAGCCTGGGCCAGCTGCGCGCGGTGGATATTGTCGCCGTCGGCCTTGTTGATAACGATGCCGTCGGCCATCTCCATGATACCGCGCTTGATGCCCTGGAGTTCGTCGCCCGTGCCCGCGAGCTGAATCAGCAGGAAGAAATCGACCATCGAGTGAACGGCGGTCTCGCTCTGGCCTACGCCGACCGTCTCCACGAAGATATTGTTATAGCCGGCCGCCTCGCAGAGCACGATGGTCTCGCGCGTCTTGCGCGCAACGCCGCCCAGACTGCCTGCCGAGGGGCTGGGGCGGATGAATGCGCCGGGGTGCACGGCAAGTTTTCCATGCGGGTCTTGTCGCCGAGAATAGAGCCGCGCGTGATCTCGCTCGAAGGGTCGATGGCAAGCACGGCCAGCTTTGCACCCTCTTCACGCAGGACGTGAAGACCGAAGACATCGATCGACGTGCTCTTGCCGGCCCCGGGCACGCCCGTGAAGCCGATGCGGCGCGACTTGCCCGAGTAGGGAAGGCATTTCTCGATCACCTCCTGGCCGCGGGCATAGTGCTCGGGAGAGGTTGACTCGATGAGGGTCACGGCGCGTGAAAGCATCGTGACATCTCCCTTGAGAATACCCTCGACCAGTTCGCCGGTCGTCGGGATAGGCTTGCGGCGCCCGCGGCGCTGCAGGTAGGGGTTGACGATGGGCGGCTGTGCGACGCCCGAGTTGACCGTCAGGCCGGTATATTGAAAATCGTTTTCAGGATGTTCCATTATGTGTGGTTTTAACGGTTCAGGAGCGAGTCTGTCCCGAGCCTGTAATCTGATACTTGTAAGTGGTGATTTCGGGAAGTGCCATCGGGCCGCGGGCATGCAGTTTCTGGGTCGAGATACCTATCTCGGCGCCCATGCCGAACTGGCCTCCGTCGGTGAATGCTGTCGACACGTTGGCATATACGCAGGCGGCATCGACCGAGTCGAGGAAACGGCGCTTGGCCTCCTGGTCCTCGGCCACGATACACTCGCTGTGGTGCGAGCCGTGAGCGTCGATATAATCCAGCGCCTCGTCGAGTCCGTCGACAGTCTTGATTGTCAGTTTATAGTCGAGCCATTCGCGGCCGAAATCGTCGGGGGACGCTTTAACCAGCAGCGGATATGCTCCGTCGAGGGCCGCGTAGGCTTCCTCGTCGGCATGTATCTCGACATTCTCGTCGGCCAGGTGATAGCACACGGCCGGAAGCACGTCGAGGCGGCTGCGGTCGACCAGCAAACAGTCGAGCGCGTTGCACACGCTCACGCGCCGTGTCTTTGCGTTGAAGATGATGTCGCGGCAGGTCGCGATATCACCCGAGCGGTGGAAATAGGTGTGGCACACCCCGGCCCCGGTCTCGATAACGGGCACCGCCGAGTGGCTGCGCACATAGTCGATCAGCCGTCGGCTGCCGCGGGGGATGATGAGGTCGACCAGGCCGCGGGCGCCCATCAGTATATCTGTATCTTCGTGACCCTCGAGAAGAACGGCGCAGTCGGGGTTGATGCCCTCGGCCTCCAGCACGCCGCGGATTATCTCCAGAGCCACGCGATTGGTGCGCGCGGCTTCGTGACCTCCCTTGAGCACGCAGGCGCTCCCGGCCTTGAAGCACAGAGCAAAGACATCGAAGGTGACATTGGGGCGCGATTCATATATTACGCCGATCACGCCGAAGGGCACGGAAACCTTGCGGATAGTCATGCCGTTGGGTCGCACGACGCTCGACAGCGTCACCCCTAAGGGCGACGGCAGCGTGGCAACCTCGCGCAATCCCCGTGCGATCTCCTCGACGCGGGCCTCGGTGAGGCGCAGGCGGTCGACCTTCGGGTCGGCGGCATCCATGGCAGCCACGTCGGTGGCATTGGCTTCGAGCAGTCGCGGGGCAGCCTCGCAGAGCGCGTCAGCGAGATGCTCGAGAGTTGTGTTTACTTTTTCAGCCGGCAGCAGGGCGAGTTCGCGTGAGGCGGCCCTGGCGGCGTTCAGTGCGTGAATCGCACGGTTGTTATTGTCGTTTTCCGTTGTTTTCATCCCTGAATTTCATTGATATAAAGATAGTCGGCATGTACCAGCGGCTTGCCTCCGGGTTGTCCCAGGCGGCGACGCACTTGCTCTGTCGACGTTGATATGCGGCCCCAGGCGATAACCGTGTCGTCGGGTCCGCAGATTGATACTATGTCGCCGGCGGCGAAATCGCCCTCGGCGTCGGTGACACCGACCGGCAGCAGGCTCGTTCCGGGGCGGTCGCGCAGCGTGCGGGCAGCCTCGGCATTGAGTTTCAGCGAGCCTTTGGCAAAGGACGCGCTGCTGGCAAGCCAGCGCTTGAGGCTCGACGCGGGGTGCTCCGAGGCCTCGAAGCGGGTCGATGGCGCCTTACCGCGGCCAAGAAGCAGGTCGGTCAATATATGTTCCCGCTTGCCGTTGGCGATAATCACTTCTATGCCGGCGTCGGCGACCTTGCGGGCTATGTTGTATTTGGTGGTCATGCCGCCGCGGCCGAGTCCCGAGCGGGCGCTGCTGATGTAGCGCGACAGGTCGTCGCCGGGTGCGACGCGCTCGATCAGGCGCGAGCCTTCGTCGGCGGGATTTCCGGTAAAGATTCCGTCGATATTACTGAGTATGACCAGCCTGTCGCAGTTCATCATCATCGCTATCAGTCCCGAAAGCTCGTCGTTGTCGGTAAACATCAGCTCGGTCACCGAGACGGTGTCGTTCTCGTTGACGATGGGCACCACGCCTTCGCGCAGCATGACCTCCATGCAGTTGTGCTGATTGAGATAGTGGTGACGGGTGGCAAAGTTTTCCTTAGTGGTCAGCACCTGGCCGCAGATGATGCCGTGCTCGCGGAAGAGCTGCACATAGCGGTCGATGAGCTTGGCCTGGCCGACGGCGCTGAAGAGCTGGCGAGCCGAGACGCTGTCGAGCCGGTGTCCGGCAGCTTCGGGGAGCTCGCTGCGGCCCGCTGCTACGGCGCCGGAGGAAATAACGATGACCTCCACGCCGGCACCCCGCAACTCGGCTACCTGGTCGACAAGGGCGCTCATGCGGGTGATGTCAAGACGGCCGTCGGCACGCGAGAGCACGTTGCTGCCTATTTTCACTGCGACGCGTCGCAGGGGATTCTGTGTTTCGTCCATCCTCAACTTGGTTTAAATCTTGGTGAGTTTAAGATCGGAGACAAATTCGCGGAACTGCGGATGATTTTCCAGCATATAGCCCAGCACCTGCTGCTCGTTCCAGAACATGGGGCTGGGGCCCTGGTCGCTCACGTTGAGATTGAGCGTGAAGCCATCGTTGCGCAGTTCGCATCTCATGTGGGCGAGAATTGCCGCCAGGTGTTCGTTGACCTTGTTGGCCTCCACCTCGTTAGCTACTACAACTGTGTAACTGCCCGTGGGAGACAGCATCGGCGACGAGGCGCGCATCACGTTGACCAGCGCGTGCTCGTGGCCGTTGGCTTCGATATAACTGTTCCATGCCGCAGTCACTCCCACCGGAGTCACGGGGCGTGCCTGGCGCACGGCAGGGGCCGCGTCGGCGGCTGCCGCCTGCGAGGGCGAGGGAGCGTTCATCGATAGCATGCCTACACGCATCTGGGGACCGCCCGTGCGTGCTGCCGGCCGCGGAGTCTCGTGCCGCGCAACGGCGGCTGCCGCCCGAGGTGTAAAGCTGCGCGTGGTTGCCTCGTAGCGGGGAGCTGCCGGTTCCGCTACGGTAGCCGCCGGCGTCGGAGCGGGTGTTGCTGCCGGGCGGGTTGCCGCGGTGGAGGTGGCCTGCTGCACCTGCGGCTTGGTTATTGGTTTCAGAGACCCCTCTCCCCGGCCACTGTCAGCGGGCGAGGGGTTTAAAAGTTGGGCTATCTTGATCAGCGTCAGTTCCACGAGCATCTGCTTGTTGGACGACTGCCGGTAGTTCAGGTCGGCTTCGTTGCAGAGGTTCATGGCTTTGTAGAGGAAATCGGCGCTCACCTTGGAGGCGGCTTCGATCAGACCGGCCTTCACGTCCTCGGGCTCGTCGATAAGTACGCGGGTCGACTCGGCCCCTGCAAGCATCAGCGAGCGGAAGTAGTCGCCGAGGCCGTTGATGAAAAACTGGGCGTCAAAGCCCTTCTGCCTTATCTCATGGAATATCAGCAGCGTGCCGGGAATGTCCCCGGCGGTGATGCGGTCGAGCAGGCGGTTGTAATAGCTTTCGTCGAGTATGTTCAGGGCGGCTATCGTGCCGGCATGGGTGATATTGCCTCGCGAGGAAGCGGCGACCTGATCAAAGATCGACAGGGCGTCGCGCATGGCGCCGTCGGCCTGGTGGGCTATGATATTGAGAGCCGACGGTTCGGCAGTGATGCCCTCGTCGGCAGCCACGCGCTGCAGGTGAGAGACCATGTCGCCGATCGATATGCGGCTGAAATCGTATATCTGACAACGCGAGAGAATCGTCGGAATGATCTTGTGCTTCTCGGTGGTGGCGAGAATGAAAATCACATAGGACGGCGGCTCCTCGAGCGTCTTGAGGAAGGCGTTGAAGGCCTGGGCCGAGAGCATGTGGACCTCGTCGATGATGAACACGCGGTAGCGTCCCTGCACCGGGGGGACCTGCACCTGCTCGATGACCGACTTCATGTCGTCGATGCCGTTGTGGGAGGCGGCGTCAAACTCGATTATGTTCATCGAATTGCCCTGCTCGAAACTGAGACACGACTCACATTTCCCGCAGGCCTCTCCCTCGGGAGTGACATCGGTGCAGTTGATGGTCTTGGCAAAGATGCGCGCGCAGGACGTCTTGCCGACACCGCGGCTGCCACAGAAAAGATAGGCATGGGCCAGGTGGTCTGTGGCGATGGCGTTCTTCAGCGTGGACGTCAGTGCGCTCTGTCCCACGACTGTTGCAAAGGTCGCGGGGCGGTACTTGCGCGCCGATACTAAATATTGTTCCATGTTGGCAAAGTTACAAAATCTCGCCCGCGCCCGCAAGTATTTCCCACCCGAATTTCACAAACACAAAAAGCAGATCTCTTGTTAAGAGCTAAACTATATTTAGCCTGCAACAAATAGTCATATCCCAGGAAAAAACTTGATTTTAGGGAGTAATCATTACTCATGTTAATTATCTGCTGGACAGGGTTCTGTGTATTAACACCATACCCTTGTGTTTTACAAACTGTAAAATATTTTATTTTTGGAAAACGAAGCAAAGATAGCAATTTTTTTGCTTTAGTTGAGAACTTTTGCGATTTTAAACGTTATCTTTGTAAACTAAAATGAAATGATATGACAAGCTTTGAAGATTTAGGGGTCAGAGATGACCTCTTGAAAGGCATAAAGGACATGGGCTTCGAGAACCCCATGCCTGTCCAAGAAAAAGTTATCCCCAGCCTGCTCACCGGTGACCACGACCTTGTGGCACTTGCCCAGACCGGTACAGGCAAGACGGCAGCTTTCGGTCTGCCCGTAATACAGCGTATAGACACCGAGCGTCGTGTGCCCCAGGCCCTGATCCTGGCTCCGACCCGTGAACTGTGCCTCCAGATAGCCGGCGACCTGGCCGACTTCTCAAAATATGCTCCCGAGGTGAAAGTCCTGCCGGTCTACGGCGGCTCGAGCATCGAGAGCCAGATACGCGCCCTGCGCGAGGGTGTGCAGATTATCGTCGCCACCCCCGGTCGATTGATTGACCTGATCAACCGCGGCGTCGTAAAGCTCAACGACGTCCACACCGTAGTCCTGGACGAGGCCGACGAAATGCTCAACATGGGCTTCGTCGATTCAATCAACGATATCCTGAGCCATGTCCCCGAGGACCGCAAGATGCTGATGTTCTCGGCCACGATGCCTGCCGAAGCGGCCCGCATCGCCAAGCGCTACATGCACTCGCCCGAGGAAATCGTCGTCGGCACCCGCAACGAGGGCGCCAAGAACGTGCGCCACGTCTACTACATGGTCAATGCACGTGATAAATACCTCGCCCTGAAGCGTATCGCTGATGACACCCCTAACATCTACGCCATAATCTTCTGCCGCACCCGCCGCGACACCCAGGAGATCGCCGACAAGCTGATCGCCGACGGATATAATGCCGACGCACTCCACGGCGACCTATCCCAGCAGCAGCGCGACATGGTGATGAAGAAATTCCGCGACCGCGTGACTTCGCTGCTCGTAGCTACCGACGTTG
>CAYVTB010000113.1:0-6768 GCA_964454365.1 uncultured Bacteroides sp.
TGATGATAATCACATTGTCGCCACACTCGGTGTAGGGGGTGTAGCTCGGCTTGTTCTTGCCGCGAAGAATCTTCGCAACCTTCGAGCACAGGCGGCCCAGATGCTGACCGGTAGCGTCGATTACTACCCATTCATGCTCTACGCTCTGCGCGCTGGGTGATACGGTCTTGTAACTTAAAGTATCCACTTTTATTGATTGATTAATAATTAGTTAATTTTGACCACACACATCGGTGACGCTCGGCCAAAAGCGCCTCCGGGCATGTAGCCGGTCAATTATCGGATATAATCGGACTGCAAAGGTAGACATTTAATTTCCTATTTGCAAACTTTTTAGAATTTTTCTATTTATCTTCTTCCGAGTTTGCACGATTGAGGGGAATGTTGTACCTTTGCGGCGACATTAGGCGCATGTGGCGTAATTGGTAGCCGCGTTAGACTTAGGATCTAATGTCTCAGGACGTATGGGTTCGAGTCCCTTCATGCGCACTATCTTCAGAAGCCGCTGTCTCTTTTCAGGGACGGCGGCTTTGTTGTAAAGTATTGGTTGCGAGAAGATTTCACTGTGTGGCAGAGCGCTTTTGGAATTGTTAAGATTTGTTGACTTGTTGTTTTGTAATTTTTTTTGTAACTTTGCACGTTAATGCACATTAATATATACTTAATTGCAGACCTTAAGAAACTAATAAATTTTAAATCATACCTAATCTACCAACTCATCAACTTACTATGATCAAGACCAGACATCTCAAACGCCTGGTGGTTAACTCATTGCTGATAGGATCAACACTCTGTGCCTACTCTGCAACGGTTTCAGTCGATGACGCCCGTGCCATCGCTACCGAGTTTATGAGAGCCCGTTCAGGTGAAATGTCAAGAGAGCTCGTCGCCGCTCCGGTTTATACCGCCGGAACCGCCGCCAAGCCTCTCTACTATGTATTTAATGCAACAGGCAATGCAGGATTTGTGATAATTTCTGCCGACGATGCCACGACTCCCGTCCTCGGCTACTCCTTCGAGGGTGCCTACCCGGTTGCTTCGCAGCCCGAGGCAATGTCGTGGGTGATGGCCGGCCTCGAGCGCGAGATCAAGGAAGCTCCCTCGCTTCAGAAGCGCAATACTCTCGACCAGAACAAGCGTCAGGCTCGCGCAGCCGCCCAAAGCTCTAACCAAGAGAAGGTGCTCCCCACCGCGGCGTGGAGCCAGGAAGGCCCCTTCAACTCCATGATTCCCGGCCAGCCTCTCGTAGGTTGCGTCGGCACGGCCATGGCCACCATCATGAAATATCATAACTGGCCTGCACAGGGCAGCGGTTCCTATGACGGCGTTGATTTCAACGTTGCCTACGACTGGGACTCGATGCGCTCCGACAACTATCGCTCGGGATACACTGCCGCCGAGGGTGAGGCTGTCGCTACCATCATGTACCACGCTTCCAAGAGTATCGACACGCAGTATGCCATGTCTGGCTCGAGCGCCTATGAGGTGCGTGTCCCCGGCGCGCTGTCGACCTACTTTGGCTACGATCCCGGCGTTTCCTACAAGAAACGCGCCGATGTAGCTACTCAGGCCGATTGGGACAAAATCGTTAAGGATGAAATCGACGCTGAACGTCCCGTGCTCTATTGCGGCCAGGACGTGACCGCCGGCCACGCATTTGTCTGCGACGGTTATCGCGGCGAATACCTCCACTTCAACTGGGGTTGGGGCGGTGCCGGCAACGGTTTCTTCCTCAGCACGGCTCTTAACCCCACCGTGAGCCGTACTCACCACTACAACAACCTCAACACCATCATCTACAACATCAAGCCCGCTACCGGCTCCACCGAGTGGTCACCCATCCACATCACCGCCGACGGTGGTCAGGTTGGTCTCGGCAGTAATCTCACCGATCTCTCCAACGGTGCCGCTTTCACCGTGCGTGTAGGTAATCTCAAGAACCTTTCCTACAACGACTTCTCGGGTAAGATCGCCGTGGCTCTCTACGGCAGCAACGGCGCGATGAAGGCTCTGCTTAGCAATCCCGCCAACTTCAGCATGCAGTCGATGGGCTATCTCTTCAATGGCTACATGGACCTGAGCGGCTGCAAGCTCCCCGCTGCCGTCACGGTTGCCGACGGTGATGTAGTGCGCATCGCTACCCAGGCTGCCGGTAGCTCGGAATGGCTGCCCGTCGCCGGCGAGCTCTATACCATCAATGAACTCGCTCCCAACGGCACCGCCACCAGGTTTGCAATCAACCTTCCTGCCGGCCTCGCAGGTGTCAGCGTAACAGGTGATGCAAACGTTATCCCCGGCTGGGACTATCACTTCACCGTCGTTCCTGCCGATCCCGATGCAACTGTCGTGACCGTGAAGGCCAATGGCTATGTCCTCACTCCCGGCAACGATTTCGATTACACAATCAGCAACGTGCGCGGCGAGCAGACCATCACCGCTCTGGTGCAGAATGTGGCCGATGTCAAGGAGAAGCGCAGTGTGTGGGTAGGAACCCCGGGCACCCTCTCGTCGGTTATCAGCGAGGAAGAATCGGGTGTGATCAAGGAACTCACCCTCTTCGGTACAATTGACGCGCGCGACTTCGCTTTCATGAGAAACTCGATGCGCCTCACCCGCCTCGACCTCTCGGGTGTTACCATCGTGGCCAACGGTTCCGACCAGGCCAACGCTATTCCCCGCGAAGCTTTCCGCGGTGTTGGCACGCTTAACGAAGTTGTCCTCCCCTCGTCGATCAACCGCCTCAACAATGGTTGCTTCCGCCAGTGCGGTATCACGACCATCTCTATTCCCGCCGGCGTCAAGACCTACGAATACAATATTTTTGTAGGTGCTTCCAAGCTCCGCACCATCTATGTTGGCCGCGAGAACCCCGAGTTCATCAACTGGTGTGTCCTCTCGGGCGTGAAGGTCGCTGATGTAACTCTCTACGTTCCTAACCAAAACGCCGTCGATAAATATAAGAAGGCTGAAAACTGGGGCACCATCGGCACTATTGTGGTCGGTGCAGCTCCCGTGAACGAGAATCCCGTGTTTGCCGTTATGGACAACCCCGAGGTTAAGTTTGACTGCGAAATCCTCCCGGGTAATGTCGAGAAGGGCAAGGCTATTACTTTCACCGCCGAGCATATCGCCGACAACGACAATGCTATGCAGGTCTATGCCAACAACACTCTGCTCACTCCCGATGCCGACGGCAAGTACACTGCAACCGTCAACAACAACACCATCATCCACTTTGACATGGTGGCTCCCATCGAGGTTATCGGCAAGTCGCCCTGGACCCTCACCGACAAGAATGGCTCTATCGGTCTCATTACCGACGCCGTCAACGTCCTCCCCGGTCAGGACTTCACCGTTCGTGTCAACGCCGTCAATATCCCGACCAACCTTGATCAGATGTTCTGGGCAATGGCTCTCACCGATGCCAAGGGCAACATCAAGGAATTCATCTCGCCCGTAACCCTGTGGACCGCCGGCCCCGCCGACAACCACAAGTTCAACGTCAACTGCCGCGTCAACGACTCCAAGGTGCGCGAAGGCAACACCATCCGCCTCGTCACCTCGGCCATGAAGAAGACCTGGAGCGTAGTTGAAGGCGCCAACGCTGAAATCGTCGCCGCTCTCCCTGCCCTCAACAATCAGACCGAGGTCTACAACATCAAGGTCAACGTTGAAGGCGAAGCCAACATCACCGGCCTGCCTGAAACAGCAGTCCGCGGCCGCGACATCACCTTCAACATCACCCCCGCCTCCGCCGCCCACCGCATTAACCTCACTATTAATGGTAAGCTTGTGGCAAGCGCTGCGGCTGCTGTCAACCGCACCTTTGTGGTGATGGAAGACACCGAAATCGATGTAGAGGTGTTTGATCCCCGTGCCGGCGGTGTCCTCACACTCAACGTCGCTCCCGGTACATTCCATGTGCAGCTTACGGCCGACAACGTCTGCGAGACCGTCGTTGTGGTCGGTGAAGTTTATTCTCTCGACCTCCAGGCAGCCACCGGTACCGATTTTGCATTGAACACTATCAAGACTCTTGACCTCCGTGGAGTGAAAATCGTCGCTACCGGCGGTTATGAAGAAAATGTTCTCAACCATCCCTTCTTTGTCTATTCCAATGGCATGACTACTCCTGCATCGGTAGTTGAAAACATCCTTCTTCCCGACAATGTAGTTCGCATTAGTAGCGGTATATTCAAAAATTGTGCGAATATAAAGGAGATTACACTTCCTATGGATATCTTGAGTGTTCCGTTAGAAACAACTACAGCTTCAGGCGGTAAAAAATATACATACGGTCTTGCTGATGCTGCTTTCAGCGGCTGCGATAATCTGACAACTATCCGTATTCCGGGTGCTCCGGGCTTTTACGGCGGTAAACAGGTTGTAGCTCACCACAATCCGTACGCAGCTTCTATTGCAAGCATGTATCAATACTACAATCTTGGACATAAGGATCCCAAGAAAGTCACCGTCATTGTACCTGACGAATTCTTATCGGTATACCGAACAGCTAATAATGATAGCAAATATGGTAACCCCTGGAAGGCTCACGGTTACAACATCCTCTCGGAATATCCCGTTTATGGTGTTAACTTCGATCCCACTCGCGTGGCTCCCGTTGATCCCGAAATGGACATCACCAAGATGGCCAGCTTCCTCGGCGACAACGTGACTCTCACCAGCACTAAGGTCGAAGGCAAGCTGAAGCTCGTCAATCCCGAGGTTGAATGTCTCGTCTTTGACAACGGCCAGCAGATTAAGCCCAATGCCGATGGCACTATCGACGTTGAATTCTTCAACCCCGCCAAGAACGCTGCAGCCGCAGGCAACCACAACATCCAGGTTGTCAATATCTACGACGTCAACTTCAACACCACTTCCGATCTCTTCACCATCTCGACTCCCGAGGTCAGCAACGAGATTGAATACAAGTCGGGTGAATTTGACAAGGCCGAGGCCCTCGCTCCCGTGCTGAAGGCCGTTGCCGAGAACTCTACGGTTCGCTTCCGTCTCGACTTCAATCCCGAGCACGCAGGCTCTCTTGAAGCTCACGTCCTCCTGGGCCAGATCGAGCTCGAAGCCGACGAAGAAGGTTATTATAATGTGAACGTGACCAACGCCGCCCGCACAGTCGATATCTTCGCCGTGCCCACCGATGGCGCTACCCTCGGCAAGGAAGAACTTGCCGCCATCAATCCCGAAGAGTCGGTCGGCATCACTTCTATCGCCCTTGTCGGTGAGATTCCCGCTGAAGACCTCAGCAACGCTCTCACCAGCCTCTCGAGCCTCGAGAACCTCGACCTCTCGGGCCTCGAAGGAGAGCTCCCCGCCGAAGTATTCTCGGGCATGGATAACCTTGTAACCGTCGTTCTCCCCGAAGTTGAGGAAATCGGTGCCAACATGTTCAGCGGTTGCTCGTCGCTGCAGTCGATCGACATTCCAGCCACTGTCAACACCATCGGCGACGGCGCCTTCAAGGACTGCGAGTCGCTCGAAACCATCCGTCTCACCAGCATCGAAACCGTCGGTGAAGGTGCGTTTGAAGGTTGCGACAACTTGACTACCATCACCTTCCTCGCAGGCAATCCCTCGACTCCCGCGTCGGCTCCCGCCCGCGCTCCCCGCGCAAATTCGGGTATCCACGAGAATGCCTTTAAGGGTCTCAACCCCAACTGTATCATCGTTCTTGACGAGGGCGTAACCGCTCCCGCCTCGGCAGCCAACTGCCTGCTCACCACGACCGGTACAGTGAAAGAAACCCTGCCCGATGGTTCTATTCTCGAGCGCGAAGGCCGCATCTACACCGCCGACGGCGACATCCGCTTCACCGAAGCTTATCCTCTGTCGATCCCCCACACCTTCACTCTCGCCGAGGGTGCTGAGATCTCCCTCTCCGTTGACCAGCAGGTTAAGTGGGCAAGCCTCATCGTGCCCTTCGCTCCCGCGACTATCAAGGATGCAACAGGCAACACCATCACCATAATTGACCCCTACGACTTCGAGACCGAGGGCAAGCGTGCTATCGTTTATGCTCTTACCGACGGTTCCGATGACATGGAACCCGTTCTCGCTGTCAAGGCCAACACTCCCTACATCTGGTGTGCCGACGAGGCCGGTACCAAGACCTTCTCCGCTACCGGCATCACAGTGCCCTCTACTCCCGCCGATATCGTTGCTGAAAGCACCGAATATGCTCTCAACGGTACCTACAAGGCTAAGGAGCTTCCCGCCGACAAGACCTATCTGCTCAACTCCACCGGCACGGCATTTGACGCAGCCGGCGCTGAAGGCGAAACCGTGACCGTCGAACCCTTCACCGTCTATGCAACTTCGCCCCGCGATGTCGCTACCGTCCTCATCAACCAGGGTGGTGGTCTCTCGGGTGTCAGCGAGGTAGCAGTTCAGGTTTCCGATCTCAAGGTAGCTCGCGAAGGCAACTGGCTCGTGGTTTACTCTCCCGATGACCGCACCGAGACCCTCTACAACGTTGCAGGCTATGCCGTGAAGGTGCTCAACCTCACCGCCGGCCGCAACCTCATCGAGGCTCCCACCGCAGGCGTTTACATCCTCGCCAAGGTCAAGATCGCCCTCTGATCCCAATAACACTCTCAATAAAAAGAAGCTGCGCCCCCGCAGCTTCTTTTTTTATGACCGTGGGGTAGTAGGGACGCGATTAATTGCGTCCGCCCCCGGATGGAAAACGCCGCAGGGGTGGGGGCACCTCGGAGAGGTGTCGGTTATCGTAAACCCTACACGAAGCAAAGC
>CAYVTB010000114.1:0-6762 GCA_964454365.1 uncultured Bacteroides sp.
TTCCCCAATCCCTTCGATCCCTTGCACGATACGCTGCCCGCAGAAGTCGACGCACTCTTCGACCGCGCTATCGCTGCCGCCCGCGCTGCCGACGAAGCTGACCTGCTCGAAGCTTGCCATGCTATCGAGGCATACTTCGGCTTCCCCAAGCCCAACGAAATCGTCAAGAACGCCGAAGTCCCCGGCGGCATGTACTCCAACATGGTCGCCCAGCTCAAGGCGCTCAAGGCCGAAGACCTCCTCAACGACGCGATGGCACTCATCCCCATGGTGCGCCGTGACGCAGGCCTCGTACCTCTCGTAACACCGACCTCGCAGATTGTCGGTGCACAGGCCGTCAACGTAGCTCTCGACCGCAAGAAAGGTCAGCCCGACTACAGCAACTGCTCCAACCAGTTCATCTCGCTCGTCAAAGGCGAATACGGCCACACGCCCGTCGCTATCGATCCCGCTTTCCGCGAGAAGATTACCGGCAGCCCCGTTGAGAAGCCCTACGATGTTTCGAGCTACAAGGAACCCGCCAATCCCGTTCTGGAAGAATTCGGTGGCGTGCAACTCGCAACCAACGACGAGGAAAAATTGCTCCTCGCCCTCCTTCCCACCGTTGCCAACGGCTTCCTCAAGCGCCGCCGCCAGGAAGAATACGAGGCATCGAAGGCAACCGCCACTCCTGCCGAGGCCGCTCCTGCCGCCGAGGAAACCAAGGCCGAGGAGCCCATCACCGGCCCCGTACAGCGTGCCCCGATGGGTGGCCGCGTCGTTGAAATCCGCGTCAAGCCCGGCGATAAGGTGTCCAAGGGCGACATCCTCCTCGTCTATGAGGCTATGAAGATGGAAAACGACATCAACGCCGAAATGGCCGGAACCGTCAAGCGCGTACTCGTTAAACCCGACCAGGTCGTTGGCACCGACGACATCCTCGTAGAATTCGAATAATCTCAGGAAATAGACTTACTCGCAGGCGCCGGCAAGCAGCAAAACGCTCCTTAACGGCGCCTGCAATTTAAATAAACCACATGATTACATTCCTTCTGTGCCTGGCCGCGCTGATTACGGCCTATTTCACCTATGGCAAATACCTTGAGCGCATGGCAGGCGCCGACAATTCCAATCCTACCCCCTGCCAACGCCTTGCCGACGGAGTTGACTATGTCGAAATGCCCCGCTGGCGCGTTTTCCTCATCCAGTTGCTCAATATCGCCGGAACGGGCCCCATCTTCGGCGCTATTCTCGGTGCTTGCTACGGCCCTGTCGCCTTCCTGTGGATAACCCTCGGCGGCATCTTCTTCGGCGCCATGCACGACTATCTCTCCGGTATGATGATTGTGCGCAACGACGGCCGCTCTCTCCCTGAAGTAATAGGTATTTACCTCGGCACAAGCGTGAGAACGCTCATCCGCTGGTTTTCGGTGATTCTCATGGTACTTGTTGGAGCCGTTTTCCTGCTCAGCCCGGCCGAGCTTCTTGGTAATCTTGTGGAAGGTATCGCAACCTCTACCTGGGTGTGGATTATTCTCGTCTACTACATAATCGCAACTATCCTTCCTGTCGACAAGGTCATCGGCAAGTGCTACCCCATCTTTGGCGCCGCTCTTGTAGCGATGGCACTCGGCTTGCTCGGAGTCGCTCTGTTTGAAGACTACTCGATTCCCGAGCTCACTACTCTCCACAACTTCCACCACAACCCCTCCGATTTCCCGATCATTCCTACCCTCTTCATAACAATCGCCTGCGGTGCGATCTCAGGCTTCCACGCCACTCAGTCGCCCATGATGGCGCGCTGCGTCGGCAACGAACGCCAGTGCCGCTCGATCTTCTACGGCTCCATGATTTCCGAGAGTATCATCGCCCTTATCTGGGCAGCCGTCGCCATGGCTTTCTTTGGCGGAGCCGACCTGCTCGGCACCCAGCTCGAAGGCCATGAAAACAACCCTGCCTGGGCCGTCGACGTCATTTCCCGCACGACCCTCGGGCGCATCGGCAGCATCCTCGCTATCCTCGGCGTTGTAGCTGCTCCGATCACTTCGGGCGACACCGCTTTCCGCTCGGCACGCCTCATCATCAGCGACATGTTTGGCTACGACCAGAAGCCGCTGCTCAACCGCTTCGCCGTCTGCATTCCGCTGTTTGTCATCGGCTTCTGCATCACACTGGTTAACTTCGCCGTTATCTGGCGCTACTTCGCGTGGTGCAACCAAGCCCTCGCCACCGTCACCCTCTGGGCTATCTATGTGTGGCTCGTGCAGCGCCGTGCCAACCCCTGGATTGCCTTGATCCCCGCCATGGCAATGACCTTCATCATATTCACCTTCGTCTTTATCAGCCCTCAGTTCATCGGTCTGGAATCCCATGCTTTGTGCTACGCGCTCGGCGGCATCGTCACCCTGCTGGTCACCTGGCTTGTCACAAAAACTTATGGCATGCCTGTAGTCAAAAAAGCCTAAAGATAAAGACGCATTGACCAAAATTTGTTACTTTTGCAGTTGCAAACACAAGTTTGACCTCTACCATCGATGAAGATCTTTTCCTCTGACGAAATAAAAGCCATCCTGCAGTATACCCTGCGCGAACAGGGCATCACCATGCGGCAGTTTATCGACACTGTCGGTGAATCCCTTGCACTCGAAATCATCTCGGGCATCATCCCGGGACACCGCCTTGTGGTCTTCGCCGGCCCCGACCTTAACGGAGCCTATGCCCTGGCCACCACGCGCCACCTGTGTCTGCAGGGATTTCATCCGCGCGTCTATCTATTTAATGTGGGAGGAAAACGCCTCACACCCGACTGCGAGGCCATGCGCGACATGCTCGTCGAGGACTGCGGTCCCGAAGTGCTCACCGAAATAACGGGCCTTGAATTTTCCATGCCCGATCTCCTGGAGGACGTCACCGTCATCGACGGCCTCTTCGGCACTGAGCGCCAGACCCCTCTCGGCGGTGGTTACCAGAGCATCGTGCGCCACATCAACGACATGAATCCCCGCATCGTCGCGATTGACGTTCCTTCGGGTCTGCTCGTTGACTCGGTCGACAGCTTGATAACCCGCAATATCATTCATGCCGACGTCACCCTTGCAATCGGCATGCCCCGCGTCGCCTTCTTCATGAAGGAAAACGCCGAGCTCCTTGGCAACTGGAAAGTTATCCCCGTTGACTTCAGCCCCAAGGCCCTTGAACAGGCACCGTGGCTTTTCCGCATGATCGAGCGGTCTGACATCCGCCGCCTGCTCCCTCCCCGCGCACCCTTTGAAAGCAAGGCCGACAGTGGCGACGCCATCATTTTTGCCGGCAGCCACGGCATGCTCGGCGCGGCCGTCCTCGCTGCCCGCGGAGCCCTTCGCGGCGGCTGCGGCAAGTTGACCGTCCACGGTCCCCGCTGTGGCTTCTATGTCCTGCAGACAGCTGTCCCCTGCGGGCTCTATGACACCGACCCAGGCGACTATGCAATCACGTCCATCGAGCTGAAGCGCGACTACCAGGCCGTCGCGATTGGTCCGGGAATGGGTACCGCCGACGTCACAATTGACGCCCTCGACGCTTTCCTCAAGATAGCCAACGCCAACAGCCGTCCGCTGGTGCTTGACGCCGATGCCCTCAACTGCATATCCATCCGTCCCGACATGCTCAATCACATCCCCGTGATGTCGGTTCTGACCCCTCATGCCGGCGAATTCGACCGTCTTTTCGGGAAGCAACCCACCGGTTATGCCCGTCTCCTGAAGGCAATAGAAGTCTCGCGCCGTCGCCATGTGATCATTGTCCTTAAAGGACATTTCACGGCCATAGTGCGTCCTGACGGCAAAGTATATTTCAATCCCACAGGCTCGCCGGCACTCGCCACCGGCGGCACCGGAGATATCCTCACAGGCCTCACGGCGGCCTTCATCGCCCGCGGCCTGCCGCCCGAGCTTGCCGCCCTCGCGGCCCCCTATGTCCACGGGCTCGCCGGCGACCTCGCCGCCCAGGTCCACGGCACCTATGGTGTCACGGCTGCCGATGTCGCCGACTGCATTGGCCGTGCTATCAAGTCAATTATTGAATAACATAACACCTCTCTGCACATCATGACAATAAAGCGCATCCTCCCCGCTATCCTGTTGTGCCTCGCTCTTCACGGCGCGGCCCAGACTACCCAACGGCTGTCGGCCTCCAAAGCCAACGAATACGGGCTGATCTATTCTCTCCCTGTCACCGAGGTTGACATAACCATCGAGACCGAGCATACCCGCCGCACTCCCGGCGAGTTCTACAACTACGCGCGCCGCCATCTTGCCATCGGCAATGCCATTACCGAAGGCTCCACGACCGTGACCGTCAAGTCTGTCACATTTACTCCGCGCGGTGTCGCCGATCCCGACAATCGCTGGACCGTCCAGTTCAAGTCAGGCTCCACGCCCTATATGATTCTCAGTTCCGACGGCACTCCCCTGGCGGTCAACACGCCCGACGTCGCCGATGTCGACCTGCCGACCCTCCCTGTGGCACAGGCTGCGCGTCCCACAATTCTTGAAACCGAGGCCGCCCGCCAGGCCATGACCCACGACATGATACGCAGTTCGTCGACATCTAAACGCGCCGAGCTCGCCGCGCAGCGCATCTTCGAGCTCCGCGACATGCGCTCCGACCTTCTTTCGGGGCAGGCCGACAATCCGCCGGCCGACGGCCAGGCCATGCAACTCGTCCTGCAGAACATCGCCAACCAGGAAGATGCACTCACAGCCATGTTTGCCGGCACTACATCCACTTGGACCTGCGTCGAGACCGTCACCCTGCGCCCCGATACAGTGGACATTAAAGACCATGTCATCGCCCGCATATCCCCCATCGACGGAATCATCGACGCCGACAACCTCGCCGGCGAGCCTCTCACAGCCTCCGTTAAAGTTCTTGAACGCGGCGAGCTTCCCGTTAACGAGAAAGGCGAAGTAAAGAAATTTCCCAAAGGGGGCCTTGCCTATAGCGTACCCGGCACCGCCCGCATCTCGGTCGACTATCGCGGAGTGACAATCGCCTCGTTTGAACTTCCCGTGGCTCAGCTCG
Source organism: uncultured Bacteroides sp. (assembly GCA_964454365.1). Classification (GTDB taxonomy): domain Bacteria; phylum Bacteroidota; class Bacteroidia; order Bacteroidales; family Muribaculaceae; genus CAG-873. The sequence continues at coordinate 5,041 of CAYVTB010000114.1, forward strand.
GCACCACTTTTGGCCTCGACCCGTCACTGTTCACCGACAAGAAAGCGCCTTCAAAACTGCTTTTTGACCCAACGACCGGCGGAATACTGCTGTTAGGTCCTGCCGATTGAGCATTTTTCGCTTGCAATATCAATAAAAATCACTACCTTTGCACCGCAAAGCCGTCGCCCGAATGGTGGAATGGTAGACACGAGGGACTTAAAATCCCTTGGCCATTGCGGCTGTGCGGGTTCGAGTCCCGCTTCGGGCACGACAAGAAGAAACGCCCCGTGAGATATATCTCACGGGGCGTTTTATTTTTGTATCAGGAAATTACTGCGCGAGGGCCGCGTCGACAGCTGCCTTGAGGTCGTCGCTCTGTCGGTCGCGCGAGACAATGGTACCGTCGGGGGCGATCAGCATTATGCAGGGAATACCCGAGATGCCGTAGAGATCGGTCGGCACGGAGCCGGCGTTGATAATACACTCCCAGGGAATCTGCTCCTCGGCGATTGCCCGGCGGGTGTCTTCAGGTTCGTCCCAGACTGCGACACCGAGAATGTCGAGCTTGCCGCTGTCTTTATACTTTTCGTAGATTTCCTTGAGGACACCGATCTGCACCTTGCAGGGACCGCACCAGCTGGCGAAATAATCGACCAGCAGATAGCGGCCGTCGCGGCCCACATAGTCGCTCAGGCGCTTGCCGTCAATCTCGTAGTCGATGAAATGCGAGCCTTCGCCGCTGGCCGCGCGCCGCTCATTCATCTCGACAAGTTTGCGGATGCGGGTGTATTGACCGAAAGCGGGATGCTCGGCAATATATGCCGTGAGTTCTTCGGGCTCGAGCTCGTAGGCCTGCTGCAGGAACATCAGATAGCCGATAGGGTTATCGGTATTCTCGGCAATCATGTTCTCTACCGATGTGTTGTAGCGGTCGATGACACCTTGCTGCTGCTCGGGCGTTGAGGCTGTGCTATATTCGCTGACAAGCTGGCTAAGCCCGGCGTTATACTCTCGCAGACGGTCGTTGAGAGGACTGCCGAAAGGCTGGCGGGTAGCTGCGTCGACGGCTATCGAACCGGGCTCGAGAATTAACTGGCAGTAGCGGCTGCCGTCGACAATGACGCGTGCAGCGAAGGGCTCGTCCATGGAGCCGCTGAACAGCGCCACATTGTCACTGATGAGCGTGGAGTCAACTTTCTCGCCCGTGTCGTAATTGATTATAAATGCCATGGCTCCGTCAAGGTCGGCATCCTCGGGAACCGGGACGCGCACCTTGTAGGGATCGGCTGCTGTTGAAGTAAGAGCAGCCGCCACGAAGGCGGCTGCAATAAGGAGTCTATTCATGTAGAACTATTTAGAGATATTTAGAGAAATCGGCGTTGCGCATGTCGCCCGTCTCGGTGAAGGCGTTGTGGAACGCGAAAGCGGCCTTCAGGGTGTGGGGCGTCTGGCCGGCACCCATCTTGACGTAGTCGCGCAGGAGCGGACGATAGTCGGGGTGAGCACAGTTGTCGATGATGGCATAGGCGCGCTGAACGGGGTCGAGATGACGCAGGTCGGCGATACCCTGGTCGGTTACGATAACGTCTACCGAGTGTTCCGAGTGGTCGGCATGAGCCACCATGGGGACGATGTTGCTGATCAGACCGCCCTTGGTAACCGACGGGCAGGAGAAGATCGAGATATAGGCGTTGCGGGTGAAGTCGCCCGAGCCGCCGATACCGTTCATCATCTTGGTGC
>CAYVTB010000115.1:0-6719 GCA_964454365.1 uncultured Bacteroides sp.
GGAGGTGGGATTGTTGTTAATTGGTCCAGGTGAAGTTCCAGATCGCGATGCGGTCGGAGTTGGCACTCTTCTGCGAGACGGCATCGTTGACGATGCGGATCTGGAAGTCGCCGCTTACATTGGCGTCAAGCGAGTAGTTATAGGCGGTCTTGGTTGTGAAGCCGCTGAGCTCGACAGTCTTGGTGACAACTGCGGTGCCGTTCTGGATAACCTCGATGGTGAAGGTGCACTTGGTGTCCGAGAAGGGGAAGCCATAGTTGAAGGTGATGGTCTTGCAACCGCCGGTGAGAACGGGCGATGTCAAGACGCCTTCGCCACCCTTCTTACCGTTGAGACACACGGCGAGAGTGCTCTCGTTGCCGATAAAGGCAAAGCGGGGATTCTGCTCGGCGGCGCCTTCTGCGAGACCGCTCAGGATCGAGCAGTTAACGGCTTTCCAACCGGTGGCATTGGTGTATTCGCCATAAGACGACTTGGGAGTACCGCCGTTGAAGCTGTTGAAGTTACCCTTGTAATCATCGCTCGGAGTGGGGGGAGTCGGGGGCGTGGGAGGGGTCACCTGGCCGCCGTTGTTGATGCTAATGAGCTGGCTGCCGGTGGTGAACTGGGGAGTGTTGCCCTTGTAGTTCACGAGTTCGCCGCTGACAACGACTTCGTCGCCTACCTTGAGCTGGTCTTCAGAGGTGAATTTGTCGCCGTTGAGATAGTAGCCGCGATAAACCTGCAGGCTCGACGAGCCGTCGGTGATGATATAAGTGGCGTTGCCAAATGATGTGCTGATTTCGGTGATCGAAGCCACGGTGCCCTTGGCGTAGGCGGCGACATTCTGGCCGTCGGCGAGCGACTTGGCTACGTTGAGAGCCGCGGTGACGTTGTAGGGGCTGGCGGCGGTGCCGTCACCCTCGGGCGTACCGGTCACGGGAGGGGTCACGGGGCCGGTGCCGTCGATCTTGTAGTTGGAGGTGTTCTTGATGCCCGGGAGGGTATTATACTTCATCACGTCGCCCATGACGCTGACCTTCTTGCCCAGGACGCCGGGGTTGTCAACGAGGTTGAGGGCGTTGCGGGGATCGGTATTGGCCACGAGCTGGATGCAGACACACTGGTCGGCGGCATTGGCCGAGGCATTATCCGAGATGAGGATGTTGGCGCGCTGTGAACCGCCGGCCTCGAAGTGGGGGGCGTAGTCCTGATAGTAACCTACGACATAACCGCTCACCCAGACGCCGCTCTTGACTGCTTCGGTAGTCGACTGGGGATTGAGGGAGATGACTTCGGCACAGGTGAAGGGATTAGCCTCCGAGCCGTCGTTGGTTACGGGAGGATTGGGAGGAGTAACCGAGCCGCCACCGTCAATAGTGTAGCTCGAGGTGTTCTTGATGCCGGGCAGGGTGTTGTATTTCATTACGTCACCCTTGAGGCTGACTTTCGCACCGAGGACGCCGGGATTGTCAACAAGGTTGAGAGCGTTGCGGGCGTCGGTCTGAGCTACGAGCTGGATGCAGACACACTGGCCGGCAGCGCTTGCCGAGGGATTGTCAGAGATGAGAATGTTGGCGCGCTGGGTGCCACCGGCCTCGAAGTGGGGAGCGTAGTCCTGATAGTAACCGACGACGTAGCCGCTTACCCATACACCGCTTTCAACGGCGTCGGTAGTCGACTGGGGATTCAGGGCTATTACCTGAGCACAGTTGTAGGGATTGGCCTCGGTGCCGTCGCCAAGAACGGGAGGTTCGGGACCGATGTTGAGACCTTCTATGTGGAATTCAGAGGATGATCCGTTGTTATTGGTGATACCGTAGGTTCCCATCACTTCGGCAAATGTGCCCTTGATGGTGATTTCCTTCATGTAGTTGGCGGGATTCTCGCGGAGGGCGCCATAGGTGCGCAGGTCGCTGCCCTGGGGCAGAGCAACTACTAGACATTCATTGATATCCTTGGTTTCGGGAGTGTTACCGATGACGAGGGTGTTGCCCAGGGTCGGTTCATTGTTCCATTCGATATCGGCGTTGGAAGTGACGGTCTCGACTTCGGGTGCTACCGTACCTACGATGTAACCGCTGACCCAGCCGCTGTGGCCGGCGCTGTTCACCTCGTAGGCGATGGCCTCCATCACGTTGTAGGGGTTGGTTTCAGATCCTTTGGGAACGGTGGGATCGCCGACGTTCATGATAGAGTTTGCGTCGATCAAGGTGAGTTGCCAGCCGCCCGAGCCGCCGAGGTTGACATAGTAGCCCAGGAGAGCCACGACGTCACATTTACCAACGGGCAATGGCATGTTCCAGAAGTTGGCGTAGCCGCTGGTGCGGATATCGAGAGTGTTGCCCTCGGCATCGGTGATTACCTGAGTCTCGCCGCTGGAGTGGTAGGTCGACAGGGTGGGGAGAGTGGCGTTGGGTGTGAATTCCACGTTGTTGAATCTCACGAGCTGGCTTTGCCACTTGCGGAGCTCGGCGGGGGTGACGCCGAGGTCGGCAAAGCGGTCGACCACGATAGTGTCGACGGCAGCAACGTTGGGCAGGCCGTTGAGCTCGGCATGGCGTGCGAAGCTTTCGGGGGCCATGAACGATGTCTCGTAGCCGGGGATCGAGGAGTTGAAGCTGGGGAAGCCCACCTGCTCGAGGCCGCGGTATTTACCCATATTCAGGCCGGTGAGGTCCACGACGATTTCCTGGCCCACGCGGTAATTGAGGTAGAGGTTATAGGAGTTGATCGAGAAGTTGAGGGCGCCGGTGCCGTCCTGCAGCACGATGTACTTGAAGCAGTTGCCGGCATAGTCGCTTGAAACCACGCGGCCGGCGACCACGATGTGGGTGCCCTCGGTCTTCATGGCTTCGGTGCGCTCGGCTGCCGGGGTGTTGTACCACTCTAGGGTGTAGACCTGGTCGCAGTAGTTGTAGGCGTCTTCCCACATCCATTCCTTGATCTGGGCGATAGTGGTGTTGGGCTCCATGGTGGCCTGGGGAATCTTATCTCCCTTGCCGGGCTCGTCGAAGTGGTCCTGACAGGCAGGAAGCACCGCGGCACCCACGAGGGCCATCACGCCAAGAATATATTTCTTAATATTTTTCATTGTCTGAGAGTCTTTTTATTCTGTTACTGCTGTGACTTATTTTGTGAATGTGAGATCGTTGATCTCCCACTTGTCGGTGCAGCCCGCGCCATAGACAAAGGCCACCTGGATTTTCTTGCCGGCATAGGCGGTGATGTCGATAGCGCCCGAGCTTACAAATGTCCAGTTGCCTGCTGTGGGGTAGCCGCTGAAAGAGAGTATAGTCCAAGATTCTGTTCCTTCCTCGCGCACGGCGATGTGGCATTTGTCCTTGAAGCCGCCGTCCTGGAACTTGGCGGTGTGCATGAACGACATCGAGGTGTAGCCGCCCGCGGCCATGTCAATCACGGGCGAGATGGCGTAGAGGTCCTCGGTCTGCGGGTCGTTCTGACAAGAGATGTTGAGATAGTTATTGCCATTGTAGTTGTCCCATTTCCACTTGTCGTTGCCGGTGAGAGTCCAGCCTTTGGCACCATTGGTGTCAGAGGCACCAAGCATAGTGAGGTCATCGGTAGCGGGGGGAGGTGTCACCTGGCCGCCGTTGTTGAGGCTCACGATCTGGCTGCCGGAGGTGAACTGGGGTGTGTTGCCCTTGTAGTTCACGAGGTCGCCGCTGACGACGACTTCATCGCCGACCTTGAGCTGATCTTCAGAGGTGAATTTCTCGCCGTTGAGATAATAGCCGCGGTAAACCTGCAGGCTTGCCGAGCCGTCGGTGATGGTATAGGTGGCGTTGCCAAATGATGTGCTCAAGTCGGAGATCGAGGCTACCTTGCCCTTGGCATAGGCGGCAACGCTCTGTCCGTCGGCGAGAGCGTTCGCTACGGCGAGAGCAGCGGTGACGTTGTAGGGATTGGCTGCGGTGCCGTCGCCCTCGGCTTGGGCGGGATCACCGGGGGTCGGAACAGAGCCCTGCCCGTCGTACATCACGAGCTGGCTGCCCTGGCCCAGCTGAGGAGTGCTGTTATATGTCATGAGAGCACCCTTGACAAGAACTTCCTTGCCGACTTCGAGCTGGTCTTCCGAGGTGAACTTGGCGCCGTTGAGACCATAGCCGCGGTAGACGTAGAACTGAGTGTAGCTGTCGGCCGAGCCGATGTAGTAAGACGCGTTGCCATAGGAGCTCGTGTCGATTTCGCCGATGCCGACGATGATACCCTTGACATAAACCTCGGCGGTGGAACCGGCATTGGCGGCCTCGATTGCGCCCGCGGCGTTATAGGGATTTGCGGCTGTGCCGTCGCCTTCGGGAGTCATGGGTTCGAGGGGTTTCTCGGGAGCGCCTTCGCCGTCAAAGTCGATGCAGCTTTCGAGGTCGATGAGAAGGAGCTGCCAGGTAGTGCGGTAGCACGAGAGGATACCGACGACGTCACCGGTGCCGTAGGGCAGGCGGTCATAGGCAAAGTCGGCATAGGAGCTGTTGTAGACGACCATCTTGTTGCCCTCGGCGTCGACGATGGTGCGCGAGGTGGTGTTACCGTTGGTAAAGGGCCAGCCTGCCTCGGCAAATTTCACATCGTTGATGCGCACCAGGCGGCTCTGCCACTTGATTTTGCCTTCGGTGGTCTTGGCGGCTTCCATCATCTCGGGGATGGTGACGGTGGTCGTGTCGATGACGCCGCTGCCAAAGTCAAGCATCATGTGGGGCTTGAAGGCGGCGTTTGAGATGCGGTTGACGCCGGTGCCGTCGAGCTTGCCGAGCTGCATCAGGCCGTTGTAGCGGCCGATTGCCAGGCCCGAGACGTTAACGGCCATGCCTACGCCCATGGGGTAGACCTTTTCAATATTGGTGGTATCGATGCCGATGGTGATAGCGGCGGTCTCGTCCTGCAGGACCACGGTCTTGTAGATGTTGCCTGCCTCGCACGAAGAGACAATCGTGCCGGCTACCCAGATGTCTTGTCCGTCGAGCTGGCCGATAGTCGTGCCGTAGCTGTCCTGGTCCTGCCAGTACATTGCCTTCAGGTCGGCAAGGGTCATCGTCGGCTTGAAGCCTTCGGGATAGGAGGGTACTGACATGGGGGGATATTCCCAGTTGTCGGAGCACGACTGCATCGCCGTCGCTCCCAGCACCAGTGCGGTGATATATAATGATATCTTTTTCATGTAGAAAGCTATATTCTATATTATAAAATATGGTATCAGAACCTTATACCGATATTGAGGAAGGCGCGGATGCCCTGAGCGTAGGTATAGCGGTTGGGATAAGCGTTGCGGTCGTAGTTTTTGGTGTCGATGCGTCCCTGCTGGTAGGCATAGGTGACTACGTTGCGGTTGTTGAGGATGTTATTGATGTTAAGGTTGATGTTGAGCGTCACCTTGCGGTTGACGTAGATAACCTTGCCGATCGACAGGTTGAGGGTGAAGGCGTTTTTCAGCTTGTCCTGGGTGGCGAGTTCGGCGATCTTTGCTTCGAGAGCGGTCTTGTCGGGGAACTGCTGCCACAGGTCGGAAAGCGCTTCGTGGTAGGCGGGCGAGAGGTTGACATAAGCGTCGCCCTGGAGTGTACCGTTGATGTTGAAGAACCACATGCCGGGAGCTGCCCAGTCGATGCCGAGGTTGGCGGCGTACTGGGGAGTGGAACCTACATAGAAGTTGCGCAGGTAGACGGTCTGGGTGGTGTCGGCGTGGAGGCCGTTTTCAAATGTACGGGTACCGCGGGGGTTGTTCTTGTATTGGAAGCGGGCATAGGTGCCGGCGAAGGTAGCGGTGACCGACGGGGTGATCTTGTAGGCCATGCCGAGTTCGACGCCCTTGTAGACTTTCTTGACGCCCGAGAGGATATAATAAGTATAAGAGTTGTAGCGGTCGTCATAGAAGCCGGTGCGCTCTATGCCGTCGTCGCTGATCGTTCCAAAGGCGGCGAGTGAACCGCGGAAGCGGCGGTAGTTCCAGACATAGGAGATGTCACCGGCAAGGATGCGTTCCGAGGTGACGCCGTCGACAACGTCGTTCTTGACGCGGGGCATCAGGTAGATAGCATCGGCGAGCGGGGCGCGGGTCGAGTATTCGGCGTGGGCGAGCACATAGTTGTGACCGTTGATCTTGTAGGTGGCGCCGGCCTTGAAGCCGAGGTCGTCAAAGGTCTGCCACTTGCCCTTGCCGTAGGAAGTCAGCGGGGCGCGGCCGTTGCGCATGTGGCCTTCGCGCTGATACTGGGTGAAGGTGGCATTGAGGCCGTAGTTGATATCCCAGTGGGGCAGGGTGATGGTGTTCTGCAGCCACGCCTGGGCCTTGAGAGCGTAGATGTTGTAGTTGTAGCCGAATTTATCGCCCTTGTAGACGCGGTGGTTGTAGGGGTCCTCGTAGTTGTAGTCGTTGACGAGGTTACCGGGAGCGAGGGTGATGTCGCGGTCGCTGAAGGGGTCGATATCGATCCAGAACTTGCCGCCCAGCAGGTCGCGGATGGTCTTGTAGTTGGCCGAGTTGGCATAGCTGAACGACACGCCGCCCTGCAGGCTCATGTACTTGTTGAGGCGCGTGTTGACGTAGGTCTTTAACTTGAGGTTGAGAGTCGTGTTGATGCGGTTCTCGAGAATGTAGCTTGCGCCCTGCTGCTGCGACTCGGGCAGGCCTTCGTTGGCATAGTTGTTGAGGTAGTTGACCTGGTAGAGGTTGTCCCAGTTGATCTGCGAGAAGCTCTGGTCGTTCTGCCACAGCCAGGTGT